>CALFYU010000439.1 GCA_937952455.1 uncultured Planctomycetaceae bacterium | reverse complement strand
GCTAAAGCCACCCGTTAATTCCTCCTCGGCCGGGAAATTATCGGTTGTTTCACGGGCGCGATCGGTTTATCGTAAATGTTAACCCAAGGCGGCGCTATGTCGCCGCTCCCGTCAACTCCCCAGCCTCTCAATCAGTTCGTCGTGGTGCGTGATGACCGATCATCTTCCCCAACCGAAGCGGCGCAGATTGTTCATGCGGTTCGCCCTGCGGGTGACGTTCTTGTTGTTGGTCTACGTCCTTTCGATCGGGCCCATGTATTGGAAATGGGAAGAGGCGATGATGACCGGCGACAACGAAGCCCTGCTGGTCTTCTACATGCCGCTGATGGTCGCCTCGGAGATTTGCGAACCGTTCCGTAATGCCATCAACAGCTACATCGACTTTTGGGTTTATTCCTGACGACTGCTCACAGCAACGCGTCGATTGCCGACAAAGTCTCGCCGATCGAATCGCGAATCACGGCATCCGCTGTGCGATCCTGGTCGGTGGCCTCCCGGTTGATGATCACCAGCCGCGCACCCGCTTCTTTGGCCATGCGGGGTAAACTGGCCGCCGGTTCCACCACCAGCTACGAACCGACCGCTAAAAAAAAGTCGGCGCCGCGGGCAAGTTCCATCGACCGCGACAAAACCTCCCGCGGCAGAGTCTGGCAGAACGAGAATGTGGCGTGTTTCAGCAGCCACCCGCATTCGCGACAGATCGGCACCTGATCGAGTTCCAGAAAATAGCTCACCCATAGATCAACGTCGAACCGCTCATCGCAGTCCAGACAGCCCACGTACCGCGCCGTGCCGTGAAGCTCAAACACCTCGCGGCTGCCGGCCAGTTGATGCAGGCCGTCAATATTTTGCGTAATCACCGCCGCCAATCGCCCCGCTGCTTCCCAGCCGGCTAGGACCTTGTGACCGGTGTTGGGACGGGCGTCGGCGAATTCGCGATGTGCGATCGACTTCTGCCGCCAATATTCATAGCGCGACTCGTGATACCGCAGAAAGTCGTTGTAATAAACCGGCGTCGACTGCGACCAGATTCCCCCCGGCGACCGAAAATCGGGAATCCCACTTTCGGTGCTGATTCCGGCGCCGGTAAAGGCCACGACAGAATCGGCCTTGCGAACCCATTCGGCGATCGTCGATAGATCGGTCAACGTGCTGGCTCCCCGGGCGTGTTGTTCAGATCAATGGGTTGCAGCGTGCCAAACTCAAAAAATGACTCACCGCAGAGGACGCAGAGAAACGCGGAGAATTAGATCGAATTGTGGTTCTTATCTCTCTGCGCTTCTCTGCGTTCTCGGCGGTAAAACTGAACGGGAGAAACGAGTGCAAAGTATTGCTGCGTTGGGAGGACCAGTCATTCTACTTCGAAAGGTGCGTCGCGACGCCCCTACATTCATTAATCGCAATGTTTCATGACGCCCGCGGCATTTTTGCCAGCATGCGTTTTGCCTCGCGGACCCAGCGGGAGCTTTGACGGCGGAAGAACTTTGGGCTGCCGCTGACCTCTAGTAGCATGCCTTCCAACATTTCGCGGGCGGCAGCGGTGTCGCCGCGGTCGGTCAATAGCCCCGCATAGACCACTTGCGATTCCGGGGTCTTCCAGCGTTTGAGGTGTTCTGTAAGATGCGTAAACGCCTTGTCCTGTTCGTTGGTTTCCAGCAAGCACTTGCCGTACGCCAGTGACACGTCGCCGAATTTGTATTTGGGATCGACGCTCAACACCGTTTCCAAACGCGGCAGCGCTTGGGCGTACTGCTTCCAATGCATCTCCACCTGCGCCAGGCCCCACAACGCTTGGATATTCTCCGGCTCCTTTTCCAACGCCTTGAAATAGGAATCGGCCGCGGGTTCATACTTGCCGACCTCACGCTGGGCGTCCCCCAACTGCACGAATTGGTGCGAGTTCCCGATCTGCCGGGCGGCGATCTGTAGTCGCTGCAACTCCTTGCCGCGGGAGAGCCTGCCGACAAAGCCAGGCGGTTTGACCCGCGCGTGCGGCAGCCAGCGGGCGAAGAAGTACACCAACGTCCCGATCGGCGGAACAATGATCAGCACCCACAGCCAGACGTTGCGTTCCGGGTCGTTGCGAATGCAGTGAATCAGCATCCACAACCAGAAGGCTGTCATGATGAGCGCCAACGGGCTGGTCAATAGCGCGGCTGGATCACTCAAATAGTACAACGGGCCGAACACGATGATGGTGATCCCTGTGCGAATGGACGATCGAGCTTGGCGGTTCCCCGCCCCGGCGGACGGCCGTATCTTCGCAAAATCGGGGGCGATTTTCAGCCTTGATTTCTAAAATTCTGCGGAGCGATCGTTTCACCGCCTTGCGAATCGAGTGTCGCTGCTGTCACGAATCGTCAAGCTGCACGACGTTGCTCGTCGCCAATCGCTGTATCCGGGACATGGGTCAACCACGCAGCGAGGACCGCGTCAAGGTAATTGCGAATTTCCAGTTCAAATCGAGGGTGCGAGAAAGTCTGCGCCTGGGCCGATGCCAACGCGGCGGAACATTTGTGCGGCCGCCGCTCCAACTCCAGCATCGCCGAAGCCACGCCCGCCGGCGTCAGTTCATCGATCAGCAGTCCCGTACCCGGCCCCGGTTGTTCGGCGTCCAGTATCAACTCCGCCAAACACCCTCCAGCCGGTACTAATACCGGTGTTCCGCAAGCCTGCGCGCGAATCACGTTCGTATCAAAACTGGACGTACGCAAGCACAATAGCGCCTGACATCTGCACAACTGGTCGTACAATTCCGCCGGGTCGGTGATGTCTACGAATTCCACATGCCGATCTTGCGGCGATAGTGGCGACAACGGCGCCGACGATTCAACCCCGACAACCAATCCGCGCCCGGTCTGCCGCGTGGCTTCGACAGCTAGCTCAAGTGCGTGCGTGTCGGCCGGATCAGCGATAACCAAAAAGTGATTCGATCGCCGTTGTTTCTGCGGGCGGAAAAAGTGTGTGTCGACCGCCGGGTAGATGACTTTGACCGGCTGCCCGATCTCCTGCCGCAACCGCGCCGCCGCCGCCGCATTGCCCGCCAGGTAGTGCGTGATCTTTAATGCTGCAAATCGCTCGACTTCCGTTGCGGTGAGTGTGGCCGGGGATTGTGTGGCGAATTGCGCATCGAAGCGCTGCAAACGATCGTTCTCCGCGATGGGGATCGTATCGTCAACGTCGGTGACGTAGCAGACGTGCGGCACGTTCATCGCAGCCGTGACCGTGCCAGCGGCGCGGTGGCTGGTGCTGATCACAACGTCGGCCGATTCGACGGCGCAAATCTCTTCCAAAAACACGCGACGCAGCGCGGCAACGTGAGACAGCTCCTCGCGAGCCGGTTGTTGATCGTCGGAAACAATGGCAATTCGCATACTTCCTCCCTGAAGTGCGGTGCGGATCGAGCGTTTGCTCGTAGTGCCTTAGCAGGTGTGATGGTCGATGTCGCCTGATTGTTCTCGGCCGGCTCCCATTCGCGGTTCTTCCCGGCCGCGAAAGCCCGCCGGTCATTCTGAGATGAATGGCGGGGAGTGTGACACAATTCATGAATCTGGTCAACAACAATCACCCAGCCTGTCTGGACGGTAATTTGTCTCGCATCTGTTGCCGCAGAAAGCACCGGCAGCGTCACAAATCCCCCCGGCTTCCTAGTCGATTCGGCGAAGGTTTTGGTCGGTGACCGGCGATTTTTTTCTGGCATTCTGACCGCTCATTGGTCATAATGTGCAGTAGGTTTTGGTAAGCCGTTTGAGCACGTCTTCCAACCGGGCGGACGACGGGAACAGGACGAATGCCGGCCCGCTTGATGTGGCCGCTCGCGTGTGACCGATCGTGATGCCCGACCGCAGAAGAGTTTCGTATCGTTTCCCTCTTCGGGTAAGAGACATAGGAGGCATTGCCTATGCAAGATCCGCCCTACTGTTTCGGCTGAGAAGTCGTCGGCGTTTTCAAAAGGCCCGATCGCTTCTCAATACGACCGCGTACTCTGACTAATTCCCAATTAAAAACAGCAGCCGCCCGATGCCAAAGCGTCGGGCGGCTGCTCGCGTTTTTGACGTTCTTAGCGGCCGTTGAGAGATGTGGAGATCGCCGAGGGCGGACCTATTACTTGACCTTGACGCCCAATTGATCAAACAGAAACCCGAGTTCGTACGCCAAATCCTCGATCTGCGTGCTGACCGGGCGGCCGCGGGAGTGACCCGCCTTAGTGTCGTAGTGCAGCAGGACCGGACGGTCCGAGCCCGTCGAGGCCTGCATCAAAGCGGCCATCTTTCGCGCGTGCAGGGGGTCGACGCGCGTGTCGGAATCGCCCGTGATCAATAGCAGTGCCGGATACTTCGTCCCCGTGCGGACGTTGTGATAGGGCGAATAGGCACGAAGCACCTCGAACTGTTCACGATCTTCGGACGAGCCATATTCCGGTACCCAAAATCGGGCCACCAAAAATCGGTGATAGCGAAGCATGTCCAACAGTGGATACGAACAAACCGCTGCCCGGTACAACTCGGGATGCTGTGTGATTGCGGCACCGACCAGCAGTCCGCCGTTGCTGCCACCGGCGATCGCCAGACGATTGGGGTTGGTGTATCCGCGGTCGATCAACCATCGCGCCGCCGCATAGAAGTCGTCGAACACATTCTGCTTGCGATCCAACATCCCCGCTTCGTGCCACTGTTCACCCAATTCCCCACCGCCGCGGAGATTGGCGACGGCATAGACGCCTCCCTGCTCAGTCCAACAGACGGCCCGGGCCGAAAACGAGGGGGTTAAACTCACGTTGAACCCACCGTAGCCATAAAGCAGCGTCGGGTTGTGGCCGTCCAGCTTGATCCCCTTGCGATATAGCAAAAACATGGGGACGCGCGTGCCGTCTTTCGACGTGTAAAAGACCTGCTTCAGTTCAAACTGATCGCTATCGACCGGCACATCCAGCTTGGCCCAGATCGACCGCTCGCCCGTCGAGACGATGTCGCGATAAATCGTCGAAGGGATGTGGAACGAACTGAACGAGAAAAAGGCTTCATCGCTGTCCCACTCGCCGTAGACTCCGCTGACCGACCCCAGCGCGGGAAACTCGACGTCGCGGACGTGACTGCCGTCGGGATCAAAGACCCGCAGCCGCGATTTCACGTTGTCGAGATAGTTGACGAACAGCTTCCCGCCGCACAGCGAAAAGTCCTCGATGACAGCGTCGGTGTGGGGGATCACTTCCCGCCAGTTTTCACGGCGGGGGTTTTCGAGATCGATCTCCAGAACCCGCCCGTTGGATGCTTCCCAGTTCGTCTGCACAAACAACCGGTTCTCAACAGCGGCCCCGGAAAAGCGACCCTCTATGTCATCGCCAATTGGTTGCGCCGCGCCCCCGT
>CALFYU010000438.1 GCA_937952455.1 uncultured Planctomycetaceae bacterium | reverse complement strand
GAACAGGCGCAACCGGGTTTTGAAACTGGTTTTAGTCAGAAATGGGATTTTCCACAGCGTTCCACGCGCCCGCACATCGACGTGGCGGTCCCCATGCTTCTCACAGTTTACGCGCAACTCGCGACCGATGCGACAGTAAATCCCTTTGTTCGACCCACCTTCGCCGCAAAAAAACCGTGCAGCCGTGCAGCCGCTATCTCTGCTGGTCGACTTGCGATAACATGTTGGGCGGTGGGCAAGCGGCAACGGAGTCACCGGATTTCCGCCCTGCACTCGGCAAGACCTACCGAACACGTCTTCATTGGCTTAACAAAACGTGCATCACCGGCAATCGACTATTGTGCGGCTCATCGTGGCCGCAGGACTGCTCGCCGCGGTCATCGGTTTGGGACGTTGGCTGGGGGGTGAAATCCCCCAAATGGAAGCCCGCCTCGCCTCGCTGGGATTTTGGGGACCGGTGATGTTGGCGATTCTCGTCGCCCTCGCCACGCCGATGTTTGTGCCCGACACGCTGTTTGCCGTCGCGGCCGGGGCCCTGTTCGGACTGATTGAGGGGACAGTCATCGTGGTCCTCGGTGCTCTCGCCGCCTCCTGCTTGTGTTTCGCCCTATCTCGCTCGCTATTACGGGGCCGTGTCGTTGCAGCGTTCCGCAAGCACGAACGGATTGCCGCGGTCGCGACCGCGGCTGAACGGCAGGGGTTGAAGTTTCAATTGCTGCTCCGCCTGACCCCGCTCAGCCCGGTCGCCGTCAGCTACGCGCTGGGAACGACCCACACGCGCTTCAGCACGTTCTTAGTCGGCTGCCTGGGAATCATTCCGGGAATTTTTGTCGAAGTCTATTTCGGCTATGCCGCCAAACACGCTGCCAAGCTGGCCGGTAACGTGAGTTCGCATTCGCTAGCGCACCAGATTGCCACCTTTGCCGGCCTGGCGGTCTGCCTGGTGCTAGTCGTCTATGTCACACGACTGGCTCGGAGGGCACTGGCCGAAGTCGCCCCCTCGCTCGACACAGATGAATCGGGAAGCGGTCGGCAGTAAAAAAGTGGCCGGTGGCCAGTGGCCAGAAAACTCGGCACCTGATAGCCCGTAGACGTTCACATTCCCACCCGAAAGCCTGCGGACTAAGGCCTACAACCTTTTCCCTCAAGCCTGTCCCCGCAAGCCTCACGCCTAGTCGGCGTCGACCTTTTCATTCTGATCGTCGCCTGTTGGCTTGCGCTTGAACTCGATGGGGGTGATCCACACGAACGGTTTGCCGGCCTCATCGACGTAAAGTTCCCGCCGCAGCCGTGATTGAAAGGCGATGCGCTGAATCGCCAGACCCCAGGTCGTTTTCTTTCGGGGATAGGTCACGCGGATCTTGTCGTATTCGATATGCCACTCGTCCATGCCGGCGTAGTCGATCAGAATCGGAATATCGATCGATTCTGCCGCGGCGCTGAAAACATCGGACAATGCCAGATCGTCCAATTCCACATTGACGAATTTGAACAGATTCGGCGCAATCTTGTCGCGGGGCGTTTCTTTGGGCCAGGGCCAGCCGATTCGCCACGGTTGTTTGGTGGCGGCGCTATCGCGGAGGACCAACTCCAATCCGCCTGAGGGCGTGCGCTGCGGAGAAAAACAAAGGCCGTAATACCGCAACAAGACGGCCAGTGCCGTGCCGCGGCTCAAGCCGGCCAACGATTGGGGAAACAGGCGTTCCCCCTGCGGCTGGGCCATGATCTCCTTGGCCTCGGGGGTCACGTGAATCGGAAGATCCCCCCGATCGACGTCGGGGGCAAACAGCACCAGCGCTGCCAGCAAATCCTTGCCTTGAGGATCAATCGCCAACGGGCGCTTCAGCGCCGCGAGCACCTGATCGAGTTGCTCTTTGGTCAATCCCCAGACCGGCTGGCCATCGGGAGAACCTTGCGCCCCGTAGGTGCGCAGCTCGTCGAGCCATTCGGCCAGTTTGCCGCCGTCGGACAGCGCGAAGGAGCGTTCGGGAAGTGTAACGTGGCCACGTCGATCCAGCTCAGCCAAAACGGTCACCCACCGCACTGAATCTCCGATGCTTCGTTCCGTAACACCCGGCTCATCGCGCTGGGTGCGGCTGCGGATTCGCACAGCGACGTCCTTTTGGCGAAAATAATCCGCCCACTGCTGCGCGTAACGATTCGACGCGGCGTCGCTGGTGAGCAGGTGGATCTCCAGTTGCGTATCGGGCGCCTTGTCCGGCTTCCGTGGCGTTGTACGGCGACGGGCCTCTTGGGCTTGTGTATGCGTCGCTGCGGCGAAAGTGATGCAAAATGCACCCCAAAATAAACAACTAGAGAATCTACGGTGCATAGCGAAACACTCCCTTGTGCCGTGGGGGGACGCTGAGTGCAAGAACAGCGCGGTCCAACCCGATGATGACGCGTTCTGAATTCCTCTTTAACATATTACGCAATCGTTCTGTAAGACTTTTCGGCCAATCGTTTCCAGGGGTACGGAAATTGCCCGGAATTGAGAAGATGCGCGGAAAACAAGAAATTTGCGGCCGTTGTCTTGCCCCGAGATTACCCCCCGTTATACTCAGCACCAGTGATCGCCGTGGTTTCACTTGGAGGACGTCCGGGTGGCGGCGAACGAGACCGGCTTAAGCCTGCAGGATTCGCATGAACGGCAGTTCCGGGATCATGGATTCACATGTCTGAGACTTATACGGAGGGTGTCTGACAATGATGCGGAAAATGATTGTGACCTCAGTGATGGTCGTGATGGCCTTGGCATTCATGACCGACGGCGCCGAAGCGAAGAACCGCTGCCGCAAGCACAAGCGTAAATGCAAAGATTCGTGCTACACCTCGTGCTGCGAAAGCCAATGCACGCAGCAAATCAGCTGTTGCCAATATCAAACCAGCTGCTGCCCGCAGACGGCTTGTCAGCCCGCCTGCCAAACGGAATCGACTTGTTGCATTCAACAAGCCTGTTGCACGCCCGCTCCGACTTGCTGTGTGACGCAATGTTCCGCTGAAAGCTGCGGCACTTGCCAAACGGCCTGCGGTTACTCGTGCGGATCGGCTTGTGGTTCCGCATGCGGATCCTCCTGTTCGCCCGAAGCTCCGGCTCCTCACTCGGCGCCGGAATCGGCTCCCGAACCCGCCCCCGCCCCGGCTCCCAGCACGGCCAGCAACTAACCGCGGCGAATTCGGCTGAAAGCAGACCCCCACACCCGGCGGTGATTTTTTTCACCACCGGGTGTTTTTGTTTGCGCCGAGCGATACAGCAACATCGCTTACGAACCATCGCGGTTGGCGTCCGGCAGACGTTGCCTGTATGCTGAATCGTCCCCGCACCCTCGATCGCATACAAAGATTTGGACCAGCCGATGTCATCGACACCCCACTCACTGACTCGCCGCGGTTTTCTTGCGTCCACCGCGATTGCCTCCGTTTCAATCGCATCAGGAACGTCGCCGCAACGAACTGTGGCGGCACCGAACGAGAAACCGGTCGTGCAAACCGTGCTGGGACCGATTCCGCCGGAGCAACTCGGGCTGACGCTCATGCACGAGCATGCCCCGCTCGTGGATTGGTCGGAGCTTTACGAATTCAAACCGGCGCCGTTAGGCCCCGCCGTACGGCGAGAAATGTTGCAAAAAACGGCCCGGATGTCGGCCGCGTTTGAGGCAACGTTGTCCGACGGGCAGGCGCCTGGCGCGATTGTGGAATGCACGCCGATCCGTGTGGGACGCTATCCCCAACTGCTGGTCGATTTGGCCCGCCGGGTGAAATGCCATCTAATTGCCTCGACGGGATTTTGGTGCGAGGCGTTCGCACCGCAGCATCCGTGGGCGATTCGGTTGGGGCTGGAGCAGGGGGGTGTCGAGAAAATTGCCCAGCTTTATATTCGCGAAATCCGCGAGGGGATGGAGGATCCGTCGGGAGCATGGGGTGAACAATTCACCGACGTCAAAGCGGGGGTGATCAAAATCGGTACGATCGGCAAACAGTACAAGCTGCACGTGACTCCCAGCGAACGCCGCTGTAACAGGGCGGCCGCCATTGCCAGCGCCGAAACGGGCTGCCCGATCACCACGCACACCACCGACGGCGGCGGATTGGAACAAGCGCGGCTACTGCTCTCCGCGGGCGCGCGGCCGGAGCGGATTATCATCGGCCACATGGGCAATAAAGATGACCGCGAGCAGGATCAGGACTACGAATACAACCGACAGACAACGAAACAGGGGGAAGACGTCCAATTCGAGCGGGGCGGAGCTG
>CALFYU010000437.1 GCA_937952455.1 uncultured Planctomycetaceae bacterium | reverse complement strand
GATCGCCGGCTTGGGACCGATGCCGAACACGGGGATCAAAAACACAAACAGCGCCAGCGACGGCACCGTCTGAATGATCCCCACCGTCCCCAGCACAAACTGCCCGACCACCTTTTGCTTGGCGGAAAAAATTCCCAGCGGAATCGCCACCACAATCGCCGCGAACAGCGACAGCGAGGTCAAAAACAGATGCTGCAGCGTATGCCGCCAAATCGACCGCGCGATCGACCGGAACGAATTCTCCGACGCGCCGCGTTTGCGGCGAACGTTGACTCCCAATTCGCTGCGGACAAACTCCGCCGCCGTAGCCGCCTCCGTCTGATTGCGGAGTTTGACCTCAGCATTTAACGCTCGCATTTGCTCGGCCGTGATCTGGTCCTCCAAACGCAACATCGCCGCCAGCGCCTCGGGCGCCTTGTCCGCCAGATCACGGCGGTAGAGCAGGACCGCTTCGTAGTCGGGAAAATAGCGGCGGTCGTCCACGAGCGCCCGCAGGCCGTATTGCTCGATCTCCGCGTCGGTCTGATACATGTCCGTCACGTCGAGCGCCCCGGTCTCGATGCCGCGATAAGCCAAGTCGTGGTTCAACCCTCGCACGTCCTGCTGCGGCAGTTCGTACACCCGCCGCAAGCCGGGCCAGCCGTCGTCGCGGTCCATAAATTCACTGCTGAATCCAAACCGCAATTCCGGGTGCGCCGCCAGGTCCGAGATCGTGCGGATGCCCAATGCCTCCGCTTGAACCTCCCGCATGCCGAGCACGTAGGTATTGTTAAACCCCAGCGAACCGCTCATCACCACCCCCTGCTCGGCCAAGGCGTCGCGCGTGTCGGCGGTGGAGTTGAGATTCAAGTTCGCCAGAATCTCCTGCGTGATCGTGCCGGTGTAGTCGGGATAGATGTCGATCTCACCGCTCACCAGCGCCGCCCACGCTTGCCGCGTGCCTCCCAACCCGGCAACATGTGTCGCCCGCGCACCGGCCGATTCGGCCAGGTCCCGCAGCATGTCCCCCAACACGACCGACTCGGTAAACGCCTTGGACGCAATCCGCACCGTCGGCGCGGCGTCGTCAGCAGCGCAGCAACGCGGCGACGGCAAGAGTAAAACAATCGCGGTAATAAATGCGCACGACAACCCGCATCCGGAATCGATCGACAGTCGGCGCGCAGTCGCGCGGACATGTTTGCCGGCGCCGTTCATCGGCCTTCTCCCGACAGAGCCGCCAACGGACGCCGCTGCGCGTTGATAAACCGCGTCACGAATTCATCAGCCGGTTGCCTGACCAGCTCCTCCAGCGTGCCGGATTGCACGATGGTTCCGTCTTTCATCAGGATGATGCGGTCGCCGAAAAAACCCGCTTCGCCGATGTCGTGCGTCACCAGCACCACCGTCTTTCCCAGAGCGGCAAAGATCTCCCGCAGCTCGTTTTGCAAATCGGTGCGAATCAGCGGATCGAGCGCACCCAGCGGTTCGTCCAATAGCAACAAATCGGGATCGAGCATCAAGGCCCGCATCAGGCTCACCCGCTGCCGCTGTCCGCCGGAAAGCTGCGCCGGATACCGATCCAATCCCGCCGTCGGGAAATGCTTCAATTCCGCCAGTTCAGCCATCCTCGCCGTTATCGCCGCCGCGTCCCATTTCAGATGCCGCGCCAATAGGCCCACGTTCTGCGCGGCCGTCAGGTGCGGAAACAAGCCGCCGTCTTGGATCACGTAACCCATTTTGTGCCGCAGCGATTCGATGTCGGCGGCCGCCAGGTCAATCCCTTCGAACGTGATCGTGCCCCGGTCGGGAGTGATCAAGCCGATCATTAGCCGTAGCAGCGTCGACTTGCCGCACCCACTCGGACCGATCAACACGGTCACCTTGCCGGCTTCAATCTGCAAGTCGGTCGGCGCCAGGACCTGCTTTTCGCCGTAGGATTTGCTAACGCCGCTAAATACGAGCATGCTGATTTCGCTGTCGCCCAAGAACGGAGGTGGGAACGCGCAGTCGTCTCAACTGATCCTAGAAGACCGCGCGCAAATAGTCCACCACGAACCGCGAAGGTCAGCGTCCCTGAAAAGTGAGATTCGCGAGTCACCGCGGCAGAACCGGGACGTCCCCTCGAAAGCGCTGCTTACAAAGCTCTACAATGAACCCGGCAGCCGTCTCCAAATCCACGAACTCGCGATTGATCACCAGATCGTACGCATTGGGGTCCGTCACGTCGTGGTGGAAATAACGCTCGACGAACTCGCGCCGCTCCGCGTCATTCTTTTCCACGTACTTCTTTGCCGCTGGGCGATCCAGACCGTGCAGTTCACAGATGCGTTCGACCCGCTGGTTCAAGGGGGCCACCACCCGCACGGCGACGCCCCGCTCGCGGGGGAGCAGAAACCGCGCGCCGCGGCCCACGATCACCGTCGATTCGTGATGCACCGCCGTCAGCAATGTCTGCCCCAGGTGCGTGACGTACTCCGTTTGCGTTACCGCCCGATCGTAAAGCCATTTGCCGAAGATCTCGTACACCCAGCCGCTGGAATGTTCATCCACGTATTCCAGCATCGATTCGGGGAGGTGGTACGTCTCGGCAATGTGATGCAATAATTCGTGATCGAGCAATTGCCACTTGAGCAGCTCCGCCACGCGACAGCCGAGCGAGCTGCCGCCCGCTCCGGTTTGGCGGGAAATCGTGACGAACGGGTGCACCAACTCGCTCACATCGGTGACCGACTTCTCCTTGTCGATACGATCACGAACGCTCAATCCGGTCGCCCATGATCGCATCCGCCGTTCCGCAGCAGCGGAATTCGCCTGCCCACTCACATCGCCAATCTTCGTCATCGTCAAGTCCTCCAGAGTTGTACAAGAAACGCCGGGACTTGCCTGAATTATACCCCCCGCGCCGCAAAAAGGTCCAGTATTTTCCGTGACGCACCAGCTGCGCTAATACCGGCATTAATCACCGCAAGATCTATGCCCGCCTAAACAAACAGCCCCCGGGTCCGCATAATATCGAACAGAACCGGGGGCAGGTCGACATCATATTCAATCAATCACTTGCCGATCATAAAATCGGCTGAGTATTTACCGAAGAGCGTCACAACCAATTTCTGCTTTTTGCCTTTGGCTTCTTTGACCGTGATCGCCAAATTGCCATCGGTCGACTCGTCCGCCTCGCGGAACTTGGCATCGATCACCGGCTTCTTGTCGGCGCCGTAGGCATACAGTCGCCAATCATCCCCTTCCACATTCCGCACAGCCAGGATTAGACAGGTGGCGGTTTTTTCAGCACCGCTGTCATCGTTGTATTTGACCGTCCGCAACTTCTTCGCGTCCAATTTCTTGCCGTCGACAATCGGGTCAAATCGCGGCGAACAGAACAAATAGGCCAAACCCGCACCTTGCTCTGTCTTGACGGCCTCGTCGGTTTCCCCTTCCTTGAGTTCTTTCACCGGCACGACAATGATGCCTTCCATCTCGTCGGCCAATCCAACCGCCTTTTCCGGATCAACTTCGATTTTGACCTGATGGTCTTCGAGTTTTTTGAATTCTTCCGTCAGATGCTGCGCATACGCGGCCGTCGTATCGGAATCTAACTCACTTAAATCCTGAGCGACCGCCGCCGTCGTCGACATCGACATGCAGACCGCCACAACCCAACCGCAGACCTTCATCTTCATCGTGATAGCTCCCGCAACGTTGTTGAGAAATGTGTCCCGAAAAATAAAGAAATGGCAGGGCCGCGTGTCACGCAACCCTGCCATTGATGATAAGCAATCTGCCACAAGAACGCGCGAAAAATCGCAGAGATAATTTCGCGTTTTCGTATGGTCTTCGCAGTCCGCTAGACCACGCGCGCAGCCAATGCCGTGCGGCGGTAGCGGCCGTTGCGGGTCGGCGGGGGCGGCGCTTTCTCGCGCTCTTCGGCCGCCTTTTTGGGATCGTACGGCTTCCGCGGCGTGAAGGCCTCGAAGTTGGGCACCGTATACGGCGTCAGCAGACCGTTGATGCGGACTTCGATGTTCGTCAACTGGTCCCCCTCGTCGGGAGTCACGAACGTAAACCCGCGGCCCCGTTCGCCATTCATCCGGCCGGTCCGGCCGATGCGATGCACGTAGTCGTCGCAAAACTCGGGAATGTCGTAATTCACGATGTGCGAGACGCCGCTGACGTCGATCCCCCGACCCATCACGTCGGTCGCGATCAGCAAACGAATGTTTCCTTCGCGAAACCCTTTCAACACGCGGTCGCGCATCCGCTGCTGCAGGTCGCCGTGGATCACGGCAATCTGACTCTTGAGCTTGCGCGATAACCGCTTATACAGCGCATCCGCGCCCCGCTTGGTGCGGGTGAAAACGATCGCCTGCCGCGGTTTTTCCTGGAACAGCACGCGGGTCAGCAGGGAGAATTTCTTCTCCCGATCGACCGTCACACAAAATTGTTCGACAGTCGTCGCCGCCACGTTGGTCGTCGACAAATCGACCCGATCCGGGTCGTTCATAAACCGCCGGGCCAACCGCTCCACCGGCGGCGGCATCGTCGCGGAGAGCAGCAGCGTTTGCCGCTTGTCCGGACAGCGGCGTAGAATCTTTTCGATGTCGGGGCGAAACCCGATGTCCAGCATGCGGTCCGCCTCATCCAGAATCACAATTTTCAGCGGCCAGAGTGCCGGCACGCCGCGTGACATCAGATCCAGCACACGCCCCGGGGTCCCGACTGCGATGTGCGCGCCCTTTTTGAGGTCGTTGATCTGCCGCCGGATATCTTTGCCCCCCACGCAGCTGGTGGTTCGGCAATTGGTTCCGTAGCTGAGCCGCTCGGCTTCGGCATTGACTTGATCGCTCAATTCGCGAGTCGGCGTCAGGACCAGCACCTGTGTGGCCGGGATGCGATCATCGATAGCCTGCAATGACGGCAATATGAAAGAGGCCGTCTTGCCTGTCCCCGTTTGGGCCTGCCCCATACAGTCCTTGCCGGTCAAAGCCAGCGGGATGAACGCTGCTTGGATGGGGCTGGGGGTTTCGTAGTTAACTTTCTCTAATGCTTTGAGGGTCGTCTCACTAAGACCGAAGTCTGCGAAGCCTTGGGACGGCTTCTCCTGTTTTTTAGACAATACTTTCTCCTGATTGCGGCTTCACGGGCCGACGGCGCGCACGTTCTCCACAGTTTGCTCGTGGGATGCGTTTCCGGCCGGCGGGGGGTGAAGCTCATTTTGAATGTGTGCCGGCCATCAACGTCCGGCTTCGCGTCATTTCACTGACAAGACATAAACTTTTCGAATCCATTCCGAGCGCCCGATGCCGATCGCGGGATGCCTCCCGGCGTTGACCTAGACGCAACCGCGTGTCATCCGTCAGGTGACGAACAAGCTTCGGTGCACTCTTTTAGCAGAACCCGCGATGTTAAGCCGCAGGGGCAAGAAGAGTCCGTCGACGCAGCTTCGAAAAGACAAAACACTTAAGCAGAACGGCAGATAAGAAGCTCGGCGATTTTTTCTGGATCGCCACGCGGAACTGTAGCCCGTGCAACCCGGCCGGTCATTCTCAGAGAAGTCGTCCAGGGCTGCCCCGCCCGCGTTCAATTCGAGAACATCTCCGCCAATTCATCAAATGTTGCTGATACTATAGCCTGAGATGCCCAATGAGTCAATACTGCGCGGTTATCGGCGAAATAGCGCCGCTTCGGTGTGACATTGATGACCAGGACACCAGATTGGCCCGTAAACGTCACCGAAGAGGCGCGCATCGAACCGTTTGACGCCGATTCCAATGAATAACCCGCACCCGGCGACCGGCGGCAAACTCAACGATCACCCGCCAAATCCTCGAAATCGCCCTACTTCTCCCCCGCAAATCGCGTCACGTTGATCGGCGGCAGGTGCTCCGAAACGGTTTGCCACGACTCTCCCGCATCGTCGGACACCCACAGTGACCCGGTCGTGGAACCAATCACCAACGTGCTGCCTGTCGAGTCGACTTCAAACGCATGCCGGTAGACCAGATCGTACGCGTCCATTGCCGGCAGGCCGTCCCCCAGGATCGTGAACGATTCGCCGCCGTCATCGGTCCGCGTCACGACGAGTTTTCCGGCGACCGGTATGCGGCATTCGTCCTTCACCGCCGGCACGAACCAGGCGACGTCCGGATTCTGAGGATGCACGGCGGCCGCGAAACCGAACACCGACGGCTGCGCGCGGTCCAGTTCCCGCCACGACTGGCAATCGTCCGTCGTGCGAAAAATGCCGTTGTGGTGCTGCACCCAAAACGCGTCGGGCGCCGCCGGGCAATTCACCAACCGGTGCGGATCCTGCACGGCACCGACATGCGCCATTTCGGGCGGCATGTACTCCGCCCGCATGCCGTTGTTGTCGGCCCGCTGCTGCCACGTCTCGCCGCCGTCTCGGGTCGACCACACCCCGCCGCAGGAAACACCGACGGTCACATGATCCGCATCGCGGGGATCGACGCACACCGAATGTATGCCGGGGTCGTCATAACCGCCGCCAAACCACATCAGCCGCTCCGGACAATCCCACAACGAACGGACAAACCGCCAACTCTCGCCGCGGTCGTCCGACCGAAACAGTCCGCCGGGGATCGTTCCCGCCCACAACACACCCGGCTGATTCGCCCCGCCCGCTTCCAGCGACCAAATCGGCGACAGGCTCCACGAATTCGGCCGCCCCTCCTTTTCTTCCTCCCGCTGCTTCTCTTCGGGAGTCTGTTCGGGATATTGCGGCACGCTGATTTCCGTCCAGTTCCCGCCGCCGTCGTCGGAGCGATGCAGTTTCACCCCAAAGTGTCCGTGATTGAGCGCCGTATATAGACCGCCGTCGCGGGCGTCGTGAAATACCATTGAAACGGGTTCACCGAGAAAGTCCCGCCCCGTTATCGTCCAGGCGGATACTCCGCCACTGCGTTCGAGCGTAAATAATCCTTTGCGGGTTCCAACGTGCAGGCGATGGCTCATGGTTGATGTTGATCCTTAGAACCAGTTTCAAAACCCGGTCGCGCCGTTCGTGAATCCGTCATACCGATGTGGGCGTGACGCGTCGGAGGGTATTGAAACGAATTGTAGTGGGTGGGTCACTGTTGATATTTCTTACGAAGCCGCTCAAGTGTCAACTCGCAATCCGGCATCTCCGTCGTTGCTCCCTCGTCGACCGTTACGGTCACATACTTCTCGACATATCCGACGGTTTCGTGCCAGAACGTCAAGCGGTGTTCGCCAACCGGCAAGTCGGGAATCGTAAACGTTCCGTCTTTCGCCGTCACGGCTGCGTAAGGATGATCCAACACCAGCAGCCAGCTTTTGGCCATGGGCCATATATCACTTTGGATCTTGATCGGAAATGGCTCGGTGCGCCGCGGCGTCCACTCCCTTTGCTGCAGCGGCTCGAATGCTGAATTGAATCCGGAATTACGGATTGTAAAAACGTGAACGTTTGTCAAATAGGTCGGCGATAGATTTTGGAAGTTCACCGATTGCCCCAATTGTACGACACGAGCACGAGGGACGAACCGCGTGTGGCGGGAGACGATCTTGATGTCCTCCGGCTCCTCGTCATGGTAACGCGGATGAATCGCATCCGGCGGCTTGCGAAGATAGACAAACGCATCCTTAATTCCGCGGGTCGATTCATCTATCAACAGCGTGCGGTTGATCTCGACGCCGATCTGCCGAAGGCTGCTTGGGTTGCCCGGATTCAATCCCGCAGCCTCACGTAGCGACCGAGCCCCTTCATAAACCGGAATCTCGCCGCGAAAGCGATCCAACAACGGATCGTCGACGTCGCCGGAAAACACCACCCGGCCGGTCACCGTCCCCCACTGTTGAGCATCTGCATCAGTTGGTTCGGCCGTTGCGTCGTCAGCAGATAACGCCGCAACCGGCAATAGCATCAGGGCGAGCACTCCTGAAAACCGCCACATGTCAGTGACTCCCTTAAGATTGGAAACACGCTCTCAACCACCCGACAAAGCCTGCATCACAAACAGTTCGCTGTTCTCCGTCAGTAGATCGCTCAGATCATTCTGATCCCGCAGCGGATGTCCGTCGACAAATAGCGCGATATGCCGCCGCACACGATTCTGGTCATCCATCACATACCCTCGCAACCGAGGATTCATTATGAACACTGCCTCAAGCGCCTCTCCCACGCTCCCCGCCGCCACGTCACAGGCAGGGCAATCGAGATGTCGGTTCAAATTGGCAGTGAAATTCACGCGAGGCATGACGAATTCGCTTTTTGACGACCAACAAAAGATCGGCTCGATGCGCCCATATCACTATATCGCCCCGGAACCCAACTGTCATCGTGAGTTGCAATTCGCGGCCGCGGTTATTGCCGAGCGGCCCCTTTTGCATCAGTATGAATGGAGATTGCGCCATGTACGATCTTTGTCGGAAAACGCCATGCAACGCCTCCCCAAAACCCCGCTTTGTTTTGAATTCAGCCGTCACAAAGAACCCAAGCTCCGCATTCAGCCGGGGGGTACGATCGAGGTCGAGTCTGAGGACGCCTTTTGCGGCCAGATTCGCACCGACGACGACCGCCGTGTACTCACGTTCGAGCCGAACAGCAATCCCGTCAACGGGCCGATCTATGTCGAGGGGGCCGAACCGCACGATACGCTGGCGGTGACCATCCACGAAATCCGCCCCGCCAGCGGACAGGCGGCCACTCGCACGGCGGCGCCGAAACAACTTTGCCAATGGCTGGGGGACAACCCGCCGCACGGAGTGCACGTCTGCCCGATTGCCGACGGCGTAATTCATTGGAGCGACCAATTGACGATTCCGTGCACCCCGGTGCGGGGCTGCATCGCCACGGCGCCCCATTGGTGCGTTCCCACGACCGGGCCGGCCGGGAGTTACGGCGGGAATTTGGATATCCGCGAAGTCTGTCCCGGCAATACGGTCTATCTTCCCGTTTTCGTGACGGGCGGCTACTTGTACTTGGGCGACGCGCATGCGGCGCAGGGACATGGCGAGCTTTCCGCCACGGGGTTGGAGATGCCGGCTGAGTCAGTGATTACCGTCGACTTGATCAAGGGCCAGTCGATTCCCGGAATCCGCATTGAATCGCCCGACGAGATCATGGCGGTTGCCACCGGCAAGCCGCTGGAACGCCCCGTGGCCAACGCCTATGCCTGGCTGATCCTCTGGATGGAAGCCGAATACGGCTGGGACCGCTGGCAGGCGTATGATCTGCTGACGCACGTCGGCGAGATTTCCACCGGCTACTACGACATCGGCACCGCCGCCGCAAAGATCAACAAGCGTTACTTAAGCGCACGATAGCTCCGAGTTTCTGTAGTGGTCCGCCGAATGCTAATTGTCACATTAAACGTCTACCGGGGGTGGCCCGACCGCCTAGCGGTTGGGTGCCGCCAGGCACAACTAATATAGGACATTTTTCGAAAGTCGGGCCACTACGACAGATTAAGCTGGACGACAATCACGAGCGTTTGCCGGCGCCGGGCCGTTTGGCCACCGGCGGCGACTCTTTGATCACGCGATAGATCCGCAATTTGTGAAACCGTGGATCGTCTTCGAACAGCGGCTCCAGGTCGGGGGGCGTCTCGTCGTGCGTTTTGCGCGCGTTGGTGAAAATCGTGTAGTTCCGTTCCAACAGCAAAAACTCGACGTCGTTTCTGCGCAACCAGTCGATGTTTTCTTTGAGCCACACGTTCAGATCCGCCCGCGGCGGAATCATCAGCTTGGTGTATTCGGACTTGGCGTAAAACGGCACGCGGCGCCACTTCTGCGGACAGGCGATCACCGTTTTCTTGCCGCTGGTCTTACGGACCAGTTCACCCAATTCCCGCTCCAGAACTTTTCCGTCGCGGAGGTAATGGAACGAGCGGCTGACGGAAATCACCGCCAGGCAGGCCACAATCGAACAGGTCGCCAGCCGCACCAACGATTTGCGTCGGACGTTCGCCATCTTCGATCCGAACCAATCGAGGAACTGAAAGAACCCCATACTGGTCCAGGGCAATACAAACGGGATCAACGCAAACGCGTACCGCGTCGAGATCACGTGCTCGGTCGCCAAATGATGCAGCAAAATGCCGAACACCAAAGCCGCCTGAATGACCAGCGGCCAATCCCGCTCACCGCGCCAAAACCGAGCGCGGCCCCAATACAACGCGATGAAAATGCAAATCACTGCGGGAAACTCAAACGCCTTGGTGACGTGATAGCCCAGATCAGCGACGTAAACCCACCACAGGTGATCCTTGGCCAAGTCAATCAGCCGGGTCTGTTTGTATTGGTGCGCCGGCAGACTCTCGGCCAGGTATTTCAGCGATCGCCGCGGGCTCATCGCCTGCCACGCGTCCGGGCCCGACGCCGGGCTGAGGTCGGCCTGGGCCGATTCGTGCGTCTCCGCATAGTCGCGGGCCATCGCGACCAATTGCCATTTGTCCCAATCATCCGCCGGAACCAGGACCGCCGCCGCGCCGATCAGTACCGCACACAATAGCGCAATCGCCACCGCGGGCTTCCAGACAACGGCGATTAATTGTCGCCGCTGCGGCCACACATGCGCCGTCCACCACATGCCGGCCAAGATGAAAATTAAAATGCCTTCCACGCGCGTCAACGTCGCGGCCACACCCAGTACGCTGCCGATCAGAAACCGCCACCAACTGTTTTGTTGCACGGCCGACCAAAAGACGGCGATCGCCGAGAACCCCAGCAGCCAATACAACCCTTCTCGCAGCACTTCGCTGCTGACGTACGCCAGCGTAGGGTGCACGGTGTAGATCAACGCCACCATTTCCGCCACCGGCCGCCCGAACGCCGATCGGCAATACCAATACAACGGCAGCAGCGCCAACGTCGCCGCAACGGCGCTGATCAGTTGTCCCGCCAGAACATGGCTGATTCCCAACCGCGCTACCACTCCGATCAACAGCGGATAGGGGTTGAGCATATACTTGTCGGGAATGCCCTGGACTTCACCCGATTCGATCATTTGCGCCCAACCGACGTAGTTCAGACCGTCGCGGCTGATGACATCGTTCTCATTGACGAGCACCAACCGGAATGCCAGCGCACCGAGCAGCAACAACGGCAACAGCCAACGCGAACCTCCCAGCAACGGCAATCGCCAACCGTCGATGTCGTTCATCGCCGGGGGATCAGTGGATGTGGGGTGTGGCTGATTCATGCACAGGTCGCAAAGTCGTCCTTGACCGGGCAGTCGCAACGCGAGTTTCGCCCGAGATCACCGGAAATGATGGAATTGTGATCGGGGTTGGCCGACAGCAAGTTGCGAGCGACGTTCACCGATCGGTACTGGGATGATCCCCGCACCGCCATCAAAATGGCGGCGGATTCTAAGAGGCATGACAAGGACTGGCAAGGTCAATCACCTCGCCCGCGACACCGGCACCACCAATAGCGGTGCCTGAGTGTCACCTCAGTTTTGAGATGAACAAACACCGGGGGTCACAGGCGGCATCTCAATTCAATGCCGACGTACCGAGACCCTCTATTCCCCGTCCGATTCCCCGTCAAAGTCGTCGTCGGAACTCTCCGGCGGCCCATTCGCCGCGGAGCGTCGGAAATCGCGGGCGATCTTCACGAACGCGAAATAGTCGTAGACTGCGTGCGAAATAATCGGCGCCAGTAAGTTGCCGGTGAAGTGCCACTGCAACCCGAAAAAGAGTCCCGCGAGCGATGCCAGGACCACGTACGTCTTCGTGATCGCGTGTCCCAACCCGAACAGCACGCTACTGATGAACAGGCCCACCCAGAACGAGCCGCCGCCGGTCAGCGGCAATAGCAAGCCACGGAAAAACGCTTCTTCACCCAGCCCAGCCAAGAGCGCCACGACCACTAAATCGGCCTTGCCGCAGCGGGCCAGCGTCGGACCGAGCAAATCGCCCAGCAAGTCCTTGATCTCCCGCAGCGACTCCACGGGCACGCGATCACAGAAGATAAAACCCGCATACAGCGGGACCACGCCCGCCAAGCCCCAAATCACAGCCCAGGGATCCCAAGCCAACGTCGCCAGCGGCGGCTCCGCGAACAACCATCCCAACCCCAAAGCCGCCAACACCAGCCCCCCTTCAAATAGGGCAGCGAGTGCGAGGAATCGATTTCGGTCGGAAGTCTGCTCCATGCCATCCACAATCAACAATTGCGTGCCTTGCGCAAATCTTCGGCCGAAGATTCTGAATTCCCGGCGAGCATGCGCCGCCTCAATGCCGCTCGCGTATTTGGACATTGGGCAGGGCCGATACAGTAATGCATCGCTCGGAAGAAAAACAACTGTAGACCATACGACCGAATCGGACGGAGATCTGACCAGCGGTTCTCGCAATGACCGTGCAGCGGTGCGCGAGGGCGAGGCTCCTGTCGAGCCGCGCACTGCCGAAAGACTGACTTGCGACCGTGGACGCATAAACCACGTGAAACGTTCCAGCGCGGCTCAGCGAGAGCTTGGACCTCTCGGTTAGTATGCTCGCGATCAGGCAAACTCGCCGGTGGTCAGTCTTTGCAACCGCCGGAGAAACTCACCTCGAAACCGCTCCAAAGAAAACCACCGATCACCATGTGCACGGCAGGCCCGCGATTGTCGTAGTTTTTGCCCGTGATCGTCGAGCGTGCCCAGTGCGGCGCTGAACTCCTCGATGCTTGTGCAGAGATGCCCGCAACCTTCGGCAATTTGTTCGATGAAGCCGCCGCGGCGATCGACGATCGGAATACAACCCGCGCGCAACGCTTCGGCCGCCGTGCGCCCGAACGATTCCGTCAATGTCGGATGATGATAGAGCAGCGCGTCCCAATGCCACAAACGGTCGCGGGCCGACCACGACGCCGGAAAAAATTGCGCTCTGCCGCCACACGCCGCGTTGAGCGGCGATTGCAACGTGTCCGGGCAGCCGACGAATTCCCAACTCACCTCCGGATGCCGCTGCGCCAACTCCGCGTAGAACGCAACCAACTCCACCGGCCACTTCCGCCGCGTCGGCGTGCAGAGCCGACCGACGACAGGAGATTCCCGCAGCGACCGCGTATCGAACCGGCCGTTTCGCTCAGTCGGCAAGGGCACGGCTTGATACAAGACCGCATCCTTTCCCGCACCACATTGCTCCGCCAACCACCGCGAGCAATAGACCGTCAAATCGTTTGCGGCCGGAGTGATATACGAGTGCTGGTACAAAACCGTCGCCGCTGGCAACGGCCCCGCGACACGCCGCGCCGACGCGTTGTGCAAGATCACCAGATCAGCGGCGCACGAGGTGACGCTCTCAGGCGTCACTTGAGCCCATTGTTCGATCCGACAGTCCGCAAAAGCGGCGCGCGTCTCAGCTGTCGTCCGGCTGAGAAACACCACCGTGTGCGTAACCTCTGGCAGGCTGCGGGCGATCGTCCACGCACACGCCGCCGTCCCGCCGGTGATCCGCCCCACGTTACACACCTGCAACATCCGCACTTTCCAGCTCCTGCCTCCACCGGTCGGGGGTGCCACCGGCGGCTCGTCCGCCAGTGCCAATTCACGTTTGATTCCCGCCGCTTAGACGACATCAATCCGCGGCGCACGATCGGTTCACGGCCGTTTCAACGGACTGTATGCCGCTGCCACTTCCGAACAAATCGAGCACGGTCGGCCCGCCATTGTTCGCGCTGGTGTGCCAGATAGCGCCGATCGTGCGCCGTACGATGCCCCAAATGTACCAGCGGTAGCCCGGCCACCTCCCGCAGCAACTGCCGCTGGTTACCATCCGCGCTATTGACCGCCCGCAGTTGCAAATCCGTATCCGACCAATACACACGGAGTGAGTTGTCAAATCCGCCCAGTCGACAAAACACCGCCTCCGCAATCGCGAAACACCAACCTTGCAGAAACGTTCGCACCGGCAATTCCTCGAGCAACCCCGTCGGCAACCCGCGCTCATACCGCGTGCCGACCCCCGCCATGACGCACTCCCCCCGCCGCAGCGGCCGCACCAGCTCATCAACCCACGGTCCGCCTGTGCGCGTATCATTGTTCAAAAACACCAGAAACGGCGTTTCCGCTAGCTGCGCACCTCGGTTCCAAGCCGCCGAGACACCGCGCCGCGGTTGTCGACAAACCTGCGCCGGAAAATACTCTTCGACGTGCAACTCAGCTGCCGCTTGAGGGGTCCCGTCGTCGACCACGACAACCGGCCAAGGCACGCGTTCCTGCTGGCGCAGCGTCGCCAAACATTCCCGCGTCAATTCCGCATGCCCCCGCTGCGGGATAATGATCGTCGTATCGGACATCGCATGTCGCAATACCTCGCTCATCCCATTTCCCGTGGCGTTCCGTATACGTCGCCGACGGCCTCCAGCGCACCGCGGAGCCGATCCCGCACGTCCTCCCGACCGTTCCTCTCGGCCCGTTGAAATCCCTCCCCCTCCACGATCAATTCCCCCTCGGCATCTGGCGGCGGCACGGGCACGGCAGCGGACGATGACTTCCAATTGCGCGGCTTAAAGTCCCGCATCGGCCCCACCCCCGGCGGCTGCCGCGAATCGGTTTGGCTATACAAACCGCGCACCGGTTCAGTCCACGGATTACCGACCACCTCATCGATCTCCCGGCAAGCTTCGTCCACGGTGTAGTAGGGGAAATAATCGTTCAGCCGGCTGTTCGGGGTGACGGAAATCAACCGCAATCCTGCCAAGGCGATCGACCGCCGCGACAGCCGCAGGTATTGTGACATGCGAAAATAATGCGCATCCGTGTTCACCGCCGCCCGGACATTCTTCTGTTCGTCGAAGTGATAATGCGGCCCCGCCGGCAAGGCTTGTAAGTCGTCATAGTTCACCCCGGCCGCCTCGGCACGATTCAGAAAATCCCGCAGCAACTCCCCCGCCGCGGGCTCCACGCCCATCGCCGCCGCGCAACGATATTGTTCCTCCGATAACCGCACCCGCATCTCGCAACCGGCGAGGTACACCGTCCGAAATCCCAAACGAAACAGAATATCGATCGCTTGCACCATCGAGTCCGCCCAATCGACGATGCCTGTATGCGCCGACGACAATAAATTGTGAAACCCCCGCTGCCCGTCTCGATCAAAGAAATAGGTGTTCGGGCATTCGCACACTTTATAAGTCGTCTCCGGCACCAAATCCATCGCCCGCCGCCGGTGCACAAATTTGAGTATGCCCGGATCGAGATACACCGACCGGTGAAACCGCGCCGAAGGATCGTACGACGTCCAAAAATTCGGCCGCAAAATGCGCGTCCCCGACAAATTCACCGACATTTTCGGGACCGGTGATTCGGCAATCAAACGGTGCGGCAAATCCGCCAACGACGGGCCGCCGCCGATCAGCCAACAGCCCGACGGCACCGGCCCGGCAAACACGTCATTTAATCCCGCGGAAATCTGTAAGCCGTCGGTGGTCAGACGATAAAACAGCGATGTCATTGGTCGACAGTTCCCTCCTGGTCGGCGAATGGGTAACGCGCGGGTGAAAATCGTGCCCGGCCGATGTCTGCCCGCGGTCAATCTTCGTAGCACACCTTCAGTTTCGTCGAGTGCACCTCCGCCGTACGTCCAGCCACCCCGCTCAAATGCTCAACTGACGTCAGGTCGACCTGCAATCCAAATGCATTGAAATCATCAGTCGTCCAGGACGCGCCCCACGTATCTCCCTCGCCACCCACGATTTCATCCGTAGCATCATCCGGCCACACGCCGTCACCCACAAACAGGCTCTTCGTCCCCGACTTTCCGCCACTCGTCACCGTCACTTCGCCGCCTACCACGTCGTTAGAGCCATTAGCGGAACATTCGATGTTATAAGTCACCGTGATCCCGACCACCGTCTTACCGGACGGCAACAAAAAGTTGAAATCGAAGCAGCGCAGAGTTTGGGCGGAGTCATTTGGGCCCAACGTCACCTCACCTCTGCCGCCGCCCAGCCGTTCCCACTCCTGGTCGCCCCCGTCGTCAACGTTATCCGCGTCGGTCGCCGATTTCTCCACACACGTCACCGCCGCGCTGCTATCGCTGCTGCCGCCGCCGCTTTCTCCACCGCCGCTGCTTCCACCGCTCTCCGAGGCTCCGCTCGATGCCCCGCCACTCGATGCACCGGACTCTGCGGAACTGCCGCCCCCCGATTCGCTCGCGCCGCTGCTTTCGCCCCCTTCCGATTCGCCCCCCGACCCACCGCCCGATAAGCCACTCGTAAACAAGCTGCTCAGAGTTCCCGAACCGGAACTACTCGAAACCGACGACGAACTCGCATCGGTGGAATCGGGACCAACGTCGCTTCCGTCAAATGAAATCTCACTCCCCCCATGCCCCCCGTTTTGCAGTTGGTTCCCCGGAATCTCCCAACGTTCGTCGTGTGGCGGTTCCGGCCAATGTGTGTGCGGATCTTCCGGCCCGATCTCCAATCGAAAGCGGGGCGCATGGTCGAACTGCACTCGGATGGTCTCCACCATTGCCGAGATCAATTCCGCTCCGCTTTGGTCGGAAATCCGAATGCGACCGCCCCACGGCACCGGCAGGACACTTTGATTTGCCACCTCCACCAAATACCGGCTCGTCGGCTGCGCATAAACGCGAAAGAACTCCTTGACAAACTGCCGCGAATCCGACGCCGTCCGAATCCAGGGAATCCAAATCCGAATCCGCCGCTCCCCATGCTGCGCGCGGCTGGCCGGCTGTATGTAATTGCCCCGCCAGCGGTAATAACCGCGCATGAAGATATCCGAACCCAACTGTTCGTCGTAGACATACCCGCCGGTCAGCATCACGCGATTAAAAAGCAAATCCCGATCACGCGATTCCGCCAACGAAACGACGTCCTCCCCCTCTTGAAACGCGGCAATCACAGACGTCCGCTTCTGCAAAAAGAAAAACCGCCCCCATGCATCCACCCCCCACGACGCGTTGTATGCCCGGACCGCTTCCTCCTTGAGAATGGAACGCACCGACTCCTCGCCGCGAAACTTGGCCGACGTTACCCCGTCCGGCACGTTCACCGCGTCGATCAACGAAGCGTTCAGCGTGACGTGTGTTCGGGGAACAACATACTGCTGCATCAACAACGTCACAAATTCGTCCGGCTGGCTGACCGCATCCACCGTCTCCAACGACCGATCCGGATCATTCGGAAACAAATCGGTCCGCGCGTAGCGATGCGGCGGAACGCCGTCGGCGCGATCCGGCGAAAACCCGCCGGGAAACACCTCGCCCAATTCCGCTCCCATCCCCTGCAGCCGGTACACAATCTCCGCCGGACTGGCCGCCCGCCGCTCTTCGACGCGCCCCAGATACCAGCGATCACCCGTTTCATATGCCATCGAAATCCAATCGCCGAGCTCGATCGCCGTCCGCTGAGCGAATGCATCCTTCAGCCGCAACTCCCCCGCCCCGCACCCCCCCTGCCGGTGCAATTCAAACCAACACCCGGCAATCGCCCGGTCCGAAATCACCGCCTGAAAATCACCCGGCCCCGGGCCGTAATGCACAATCCGCCGCTGATATCCCATCACCGTTTCCTCTCAAGAGGATTTAGGAAGGGAGGCTTGAGGCAACAGGCTTGAGGCTTGCAAGGGAACACCAAACGCAAACCCGCCCCTCTTCTCTGCCTACTGCCCACTGCCGTCTGCCTACCTTCTTCTGGCCACTGACCACTGGCCACCGGCCACTCCTTTTCTGCC
>CALFYU010000436.1 GCA_937952455.1 uncultured Planctomycetaceae bacterium | reverse complement strand
CGCGTGGGCGACCCGCCGGACAATCTACGGCCGTTACCCAAGAAAAATATCGATACCGGGATGGGCCTGGAGCGGACCGCTGCCGCGCTGCAGGGGTTTGAGAGCAACTTCGAAATCGACACGCTCCGTCCGCTCTGCGTCGCGGCCGGTGAGGCCGTGGGGGTGAAGTATGCGTATGACGCCCCGCATGGCCGCGCCCTGCGGCGGATCGCCGACCATGTGCGCGCCGTCACGTTCGCGGTATCCGAGGGGGTATTGCCCGACCGCGAAAAGGAAAACTACGTGATTCGGCAACTGCTCCGCCGCGCGGTGATGGAAGGGTTTTTGATCGGCCAACACGATCCGTTTTTGCACACGCTGGTCCCTAGCGTCGTCGAGGCGATGAAGGTTCCCTATCCCGAACTGGCCGAGAGCACCGAAAAAGTGGCGACCGCCATTCGCGAGGAAGAGGAACAGTTCCTGGGGACGGTCGAGAAAGGGCTGCACAAACTCAACGGCTATATCGAAAAGACGCGGGCCGCCGGCAAGTCGGTCCTCTCCGGCGACGACGTATTCGACTTACACCAAACCGACGGCTTTTTAGTCGAACTGACCGAAGCGGTCGCCGCTAAACACAACCTGTCGGTCGACCGCGCTCGGTTCAAAGCCCGCATGGAGCGGCATTTGCAGGACAGCGGCCGCGGCGCATTTGTCGACGCAGAGATGGCGGCCGGTCCGTTGGACGCGATTCGCGAAACGCAGCCCGGCACCGAATTTGTGGGATACGACGCCGTACACGCCGACGCCAAAGTCGTGGGCATCATCGCCGAACGGCAATTGGTGGATACGCTGGACGAGGTTGGACATGATGACCCCGTGGGGGTCGTGCTCGATCGTTCCCCGTTTTCCGGCGAGGCGGGTGGACAAGGCGGCGACACCGGCGCGCTCACCGCCGACGGACTGCGATTCGACGTGATCGACACCCAGCGTGAGGGAGACTATCTGGTCCACATCGGCCATCTGAAATCAGGAACGCTGAAACTTGGCGCCGAAGTCTCCGCTGATATCGATGCCCAGCGCCGCGCCGGAATTCGCCGCGCGCACTCCGCTACGCACCTGCTGCACAACGCGCTGCACAAGTTCGTCGGCGAGCATGCGCTTCAGCGGGGCTCAAAGGTCGACCGCGACACGTTGCGTTTCGACTTCAGCCAGCCCCGGCCGGTGACGTCGGAGCAAATCTCGCAAATCGAAGACGAAATCAATCGCCGCATCGCCGAAGGGTCGCCGGTGTCGGCCCAGGTGATGGACCTCAAAGATGCCAAAAAGCTGGGCGCGATGGCGCTGTTCGGCGAGAAATACCCCGACCGCGTCCGCGTGGTCAGCATGGGGGATTTCAGCAAGGAACTGTGCGGCGGAACGCATCTCACCAACACCGGGCAGGTCGGCCTGTGTAAGATCGTTTCCGAGGAAGGGACGCAAAAAGGGGTTCGCCGGATCACCGCCCTGACGGGCGAACGGGCACTGGAGAAAGTGCGGCAGGACGAAGGGCTGCTTAAGGAATTGGCGCAGCTGCTGAAGACGCCGCAACCGTCGGACCTGCCGCACCGCGTGACGGCGCTGCAAGACGAGTTGCGAAAGTTAAAGCGCGAACTGTCGAAACAGACGAGCCAGACGGCGGCGTCCGCTGCGGAGTCGATGTTGGCCGATGCCGCGTCGGTCGGCGATGTGAAAATCGTCGGGCACGAGGCGCGGGACTGGGACGTGGACATGATTCGCGCCCAAATCGACCAAATCCGCCGTGCCGCCGGGTCGTCGGCGGTGCTGATTGGTTCCGTCACCGACGGCAAAGTGCTATTGATTGCCGGCTTGAGCAAGGACCTCGTCGACCGGGGATTGAGTGCGTCGGACTGGGTCAAAGTGGCCGCCAAAGTGGCCGGCGGAGGAGGCGGCGGGCGCCCCGACTTTGCACAAGCCGGTGCGAAACATCCCGACAAGCTGGGCGACGCCATCGCGCACGGCGTGCAGTGGCTCAAGGAGCAATTGGCGTCGTAAGCGACAGCATTCGATGGTCTGAACAATCGGTGCCACTCGCGGCGAGTCCGCCAGTGCGCACGTAGATTGATGGACCGGGGCTTGGAGAATCCTGCCTATCACGGCACTGGCGGACAAGCCGCCACTGGCACCCCATGCGCCGGTTAGCCTTTGTGGCGGGCGGCGATGACGGCTCGGGAGGCGTCGGTTTGCCGACGCGCGTCGCGGGCTTCCAGGATCAGATTGCGGAACACGCTAGGGGAGGGGACCCCTTCCAACCGCAATAGCACCTCGCCGCCGGCATTGAGCAGCTGCAAGTCAGCTGCGCGGTAAAACACCTGCCCCGCGTCCTGGGCGATGGCGATGTCGTCGATATCGGTCAGGGCGACTTGCTTGAGCATCCGATTCCCGAGCGACTTCCAGACCTGGACTGAGCGATTGGTGAGCGTGTACCGCACCCCGAAGACTTTGAGCCACAGGTAGAGAAAAATCCCCGCCGGAGCCGACGGCAGCGGAAACAGCCAATGGGACAATTTGACGCCGAAAATCTTGACGGGCATCGATTCGTACAATCGGCCATGCAACCGGCCGAGTCCGGTGGCGGCGATCGACGGGTAGACCGTCATAATAGCGGTTTCACCTTCGGGATTGACGCCGGAAATGGGGGGACGTCGCGGGGCGGTCATTGTTGTCATTCCTGGTCCTCGGCCGCGTGTGGGCCATGCCCCGATTGTCTGTCGGCAGGGCTTGCGCGGGGAACGCCCGGCGCGGAAATATCGATCGAAAGCTACTGGTGTGGCTGCCAATTCACCCAAGGCGGGAACAGAAATGGCGTCCTAAGGCGGAATTTCCGGTCATCCCGGAAAAAATTGCGGCCCTAAAATAACAAACCGGGGGCGGGGGTTCCAGTGAGCGGGGGTGGGCCAGGAACTTCAGAACCCTTTCCCCTTCTTCTCCGCCGTCTCCTTCCGCAAAGGCTCCTCGCTCTGGGCCTGATTGACCCGCAGGACGCAGCGGAAGCCGATTGTGGGAGAGCGGGTGCCCATGGGGATGCCGCTGCGGCGCCAGGCCTCCCAGCCCTGTTCGCTGCCGCGGACGACGCGCACCGTCCGGTCCTCGGAACCGACCGCCGTGCGGGGGCCGTCGGGATTGAGTAACGTGGCGGCGTTCGCCTGATCGAGGGCCATTTGATAGGCGCGGGCCGAGTACCAGTCCTGGCACCACTCGCGGGCGTTCCCGGCGAGGTCCATCACGCCGAAGGGGCTGCGGTCGCCGCGAAACGATTCCACCGGGTCAATTTGTGCCAACTCCCGCGAACGATGCCAAATCGGCTTTCCGTTTCCCCAGGGATAAGTATAGGCATCGTTGCCCCGCGCCGCCTTTTCCCATTCGGCCTCGGTGGGCAAGTCCTTGCCGGCCCAGCGGGCATATTGTATTGCTTCCCCCCAGCGGACGCCGACGGCCGGCAGCGAGAGGTCGTCGACCGGGTCGAGCGCTTTGGGGAGCCGCTCGTTGTTGGCGCTCAGATCGCGGCGGTAGCGTTGATATTGTTCGGCCGTCACTTCATGCACGTCGATGTAGTACGAGTCCAATTGAACCTGGTGCTGCGGGCGTGCGTCATCCGGGCCCTCCTCCGCGCCGCGGGTGAACAATCCGGCCGGGATGAACACCATCTCCGATTCGTCTTTACGGCAGATGATGCGCAGCGGCCAACCGTCGTCGCTGACGCCCGCATCGGGAACCGGTTCAAAATGCTGCGGCAGCCGCGTCCGAACGGCCCGCCGGGATTCCCTACTCGAATCGGGCACGGCCGCCAAATAGTTCGACGACGTCAACGAAGCGTCGGGGGCATGAGCGATGAACGAACTACTCGTGTCAAACGGCTCGTCGGCCGGGGCGAACTGGTCGGCGTTGCCGGTGATTGTAAACTGCTCATCGGGGAGCGCCTCGATAGGAATCCCCGGCGGCTTCTTGATGCGGCGGGACCGCTTGGACGACAATTTCTTCGGCTGAGAATCCCGCGACGGTTTGGGCTGAACGCGGGGCTTCACCGGCATTCCCGTGAGCTTCGGTTCTTGGTCGACGGGGGCTTCCAGTTTGTTTTCTTCGCCCCCGTCGCCTCCGCAACCGCTGAGCAACACGCCAGCGCACAATGCCAGCAGGACGGCTTGCAGCCCGCGCCACCGGCAGCGGTCAGCGGAGCAGGGTCGCGAACGCTCCATGAGGACTCCCTTTATGGAAAACGAGATTTGGTGTGCGGGAGGAGAGGAGACACTGTCACCGTAGCCTATTCTCAACGGCGGCGGCGCGGAAAACAAGGGTGATGTTAGGCTGTCGGCCCAAGGCTTTAGACTTTAGGGCTGGTCTGCGGTCGTCAAAGTGTCGCTGCCAGGTCCCTACTTTGCGGCGGCATTGTTGACAGCTTGTTGGAGCAGCTCCGGTAGGTTGGGCAGGCGTGCTAATTTGGCGGCGATATCCCGATCGGCGAATAGCCGTACGCGTTTGACGTAGTCGTCGAACTGCGTCTTGGCCAACGAGGCGACCACCGGCGAGACTTCGCTCAGCGGGCGGTAGACGTCCTCCTTGGGGAAGTAGATTTCGATGTTGAACTCCACCTCGCGGTGCGGCGGCGGGGCGTCGATGATCATGTCCGTGGCCGCCGCGGAAATCCCGGCGACAGAATTGACATTCCTGGCCAGATGCTCCGTGCAGCGGACGAGGAAATCGAACGGCTGCCGTGCCAATTGTTCGTAGAGCTTGGGCGATTGATACAGACTGAACTCTGCCACGCGTTTATAGATCCGCCGCCGCGGACCGAAGATGCCGTCCAAGAGCTTTTCACACGGCAATCCGGAGGCTTTTTGCTGGAGCAGGTGGATCGTGTCGGCTTCGCTTTTGCGGAAGATTTGCTTCAGGTCCAGTTCACGATGCAGATCATAAAACGCGCGGGCGAACATCGACGTCGCTGAGCGGACCGTATGATGCCAATACACCTCGGAGAACATGATGTAGCGGGCAAACACCATCAGTTCGGCGGCCGCCTTGCCTTTGAAGCTAATTGCCAAGCCGTCCCCCGCTTCGTTGAGCAGCAGCGATTGAATTAAGCGGCTCTTGTCGAAATTGCGACCATAGGGCACGCCCACGTGCAGGCTATCCCGTTCCAGGTAGTCCATCTTGTCGATATCGATCGGCCCCGAAAGAATCGACCGCAGCAGCCGCAAGCGGGGGGAATCGGTATTTGCCACGAGCACGTCTAGTACCTCCGGCGGATCGATCCCCCACACGTCACGGAGCACCGTCGCCAGTTCACTGCCGTCGGCGAGAAATTCGGCAGCGAAATGTTCGTGCGGCGGCAAATCGGCCAGCAGCATGTCTTCGATCGGATGGCAAAACGGCCAATGCCCCAAGTCGTGCAGCAGCGCCGCCACCATCAATACTTCGGCGGAATGCGAATCGATGATTTCGCAAAACCGCTGATCACGGCCCAACTGCCAGATATACCGCAACGCGTTGTGAAACACACCCAACGCGTGCTCGAAGCGGGTGTGCATCGCCCCAGGATATACGCGATTGACCAGCCCCAATTGCGTAATCGTTGCCAGGCGGCGAAATTCAGCGGTGTCGATGATCGCTTTGACCCGCGGCGTGATCGGCACGTCCTGCTCGGTTGGAATCCGCAACAATCCGGCCGCTGCATCGAGACCGACCAGCTCGGGGATTTCCAGGAGGGGGTGTTTCATGGCAGGGACAAAATTTCAACCGAATTCCCAGGGCGACCGTCTCCGCAAAAAGAACAACGCTCGCTTGACAACCGGCGCGCGACACAAATGGATCATGCCAACCTATCATGACAGAATGTAATCAAATCTTGCGGCGAATTCACGGAACCCGAGCGCTTATTTTTGTCGGCATCCAATATGGGGTGAGGTGACTGAAGTCAAATCGTGTTCCGAGATGGTCATACCATTGCTTAAGCTGTTTGGCTGTTAATACGGACTGCAAGGGTTGGACAAATTCAAGTTGT
>CALFYU010000435.1 GCA_937952455.1 uncultured Planctomycetaceae bacterium | reverse complement strand
GCACGGGATCGCGCTCGACAGCCGCGGTCGAGTGTTCGTCGCCGATCGCGAGAACAGCCGGTTGCAGATTTTTTCGCCCGACGGGGAATACCTGGATGAGTGGCCTGACATCGCCCGGCCGTGCGAGGTCTTCTTCGACGACGCCGATCGGGCGTACGTGGCAGAGGTCGGATATCACGCCGGCACACCGGACCCGCGACCCGACGACACGGGGGGACGGTTGAGCATTTTTGACATCGACGGCAATCTCCTCGCCCGCTGGGGCGGCGGCCGCGATCCGTATCAACCGGGCGACTTCATCGCCCCGCACGACATTTGGGTTGATTCTCGCGGGGAGATCTATCTCGGCGAGGTGACCGATTCCGCTGGCGTGCAGCGGGGCATGGTCGGGCCTGATTGTCCGTCCCTGCGGAAGTTCACGAAGGTGAAATAGGCTTCAGACCCTAGGCGTTAGACTGTAGGAAAGTAGCGACGAGTCAGGGGATATCCGTGCACCATACGTTTCAGCCGACGCATTACCACACGACGATGGGGCCGCACGAGCCGGTGCTGCGGGTGCAGAGCGGGGATTCGGTTTCCACGACGACGATCGATGCGCGGGGGTTCGATCATCGCCGCGTGTCGGTTTCGCCGCGCGGCAATCCGCAAACCGGGCCGTTTTATGTCGAGGGGGCGGAGCCGGGGGATACGTTGCGGGTCACGTTGGAAGAAATTCGGCCGAATCGCCGCTACGGGTTTTGCCAATCAAGCCTGGCGGCGAACGTCGTCGATCCCGAATACGTGCCGGAATTGCCTCCCCCCATCTTGGCGGAGTGGGACGTCGACGTCGACGCCGGCACTGCTACGCTCGTGCAACCGATGACGAAGTTGGGAAACTTGTCATTGCCCCTGGCGCCAATGCCGGGCTGTTTCGGTGTCGCTCCAAAAAACGGGCAGTATCTGGACTGTGCCGGTTCGGCCGAGCATGGCGGCAACATGGACTATCGCGGCTTCGTCGCCGGGACGACCGTCGATTTTCCGGTGTTTCAACCGGGAGCGTATTTCTTCATTGGCGACGGACATGCACTGCAAGGGGACGGCGAGATCTGTGGAGCGGGGATCGAGATTTCGATGGATGTGCGGTTCACGTTGTCCGTGATCAAAGGCAAACGCGTCGGCTGGCCGCGCGGAGAAAACGACGAGTGGATCTTCACCTGCGGCAACGCCCGACCACTCGATCAGGCGCTACAGCACGCCACGACAGAAATGCTGCGCCTGCTGCAACAGGATTTCGGTCTCGATGCGGTTGCCGCGAATTTGTTGCTCACGCAATGCGTCCGCTACGAAGTCGGCAATGTGTTCGACCCGCAATACACGATGGTCTGCAAAATCCACAAACAGACTCTGAGGACTGCCGCTAGGTAAACCTTAAACGACAGGAAGACGACCTTTCACCTTCCCGTGGGCGTCGGATGCGGCCGTTCAGTCATCATTGAGTTGCTTAACCATCTTAAAGTTCCGCAACACCGTCTTTCCCCGGGTCACTTCTTGCGGCACGACGACCGTAAAGCCGCGGGCGGTGAAAAACGGGCGGGCGGTGATGCTGACGTCAGCGGTCAGTTCGTCGACGTGTCGATCGCGCGCCTCGGCTTCAATCGCCGCATACAACAGCTTGCCGACCCCCTGCCCTTGCCGCTGGTGATGCACATAAAAGTGATCGATGTAACCGGTCGGCAACAAACCCGCATATCCCGCGATCTGATTGTCGACGACGCAGACGTAGGGATTCATCGAACGGATCCGTTCCCGCCACAGCTGCTCGTCGATTTGTTCCGGCGCCCAGGCGCGGACCTGCTCGGCCGTGTAGTCGCGGATGTTGACATTGTGAATCGTGGCAAAAAATAACTGCCACAATTCGCGTTCCTCGCCGGGATGATATTTACGAATATGCATCGCTGCCGGAGTGATTCATGTCCAACTGCGTTGATTGATAACGGCGCTTCGATTTGATATGCCGTGCGAACCTTTTGTCATTTGTCGTCCGCAAGAAGGTGCTTTCGCAGAAATGGAACCACGACTTGCGAGCGGCTGTTTCCGGTTCGTTTGAAGCCGGTATGCACGTCACACGCGATGCCCAGTTTGTCCATCTGCTCGTTGAGCACTTTGCCGAACCGCGGGTGGTGGATGCCGACGCTGCGGCTGCTGATTGGTGTGTCGTAGTCGCTGTCATACGTCATCAACACCGGCGGATCATCAGCCGTCAGGTGCGTGAGGGCCGAGATTTCCTCGAAGAGTTTGTATTTCTCCGCCGGCAAGTCGTCGAGTTGTTTCATATCGATTTCGAATAGCTGGGCGAGTGCGGAGTTGCTGTAGGTGTCCGTGCCGGGAAATAGCTTCCGTATGAAGCGGGGGTCGTAGGAGGTTTGCCCGTTGTTCACCGCCATGCAGGTCAGCCGCGTTGATTGCCGCAAGACAGGATCCGCGTTTTTCGGGTCGGCCATGTCTTCGTGAAAACCCAGCCACAACGACATCCCCGCCCCGGCCGATCCACCAATAGCAGCGATTCTCGTGGGGTCGAGATTCCACTTGTCGGCATTGTGCCGCACAAACTGCACGGCCCGCGCTGCATCTTGGTGTTGTGCCGGGGCGATGTGTTGGGGAGTAAACCGATAGGTGATCGCTACGACAGAAAATCCGGATTTCAAACATTCACGCAGCACAGGACTGCTCACGCTTTTATCGCCATGTCGAAATGCACCGCCATGAATGGAGATCACAACGGGTGTCGGCTTGTCTGATTCGGCCAGCCAGACATCCATCACATGCCGCTCGTGCGGACCGTACTTGACGTCGGCGTGGGTGGGCGGAGGAGCGTTCGATATATTTGACGGCAGCTCCTCCGCGTCCGCCCAAGAGACCGAAAGCAGGAGACTGGCGAGTACGCATCGAAACAGGAGGTTCATAGGAATTCTCTGGTGGTCAGGTCTGAGCAACGTGATCAGTTAGAAATCGCACATTCCCAGGCGTTGGACTTGTTTTATAAACGTTGCGTGGCTGCGCCAGATGCACCATAATCCGGATCAATCTCCACATCCAGTCAATCGCCCGGCAACATTGAGCCAAAGGAGTCTCATGAACGGCTTGCGCTATGTCATCACGCTGACCTTGTTCTGCACTTCAACCGTCGCCGTCGCCGAGAATTGGTCGGGGTTTCGCGGCGCCGCCGGAACCGGTGTTTCCACGGAAGCAGACCTTCCGCTGAATTGGTCGATGAAAGAGAACGTCGCCTGGCAAACGGACCTGCCCGGACGGGGCGAATCCTCTCCGGCCGTCAATTCGCGGCGGATCTTTCTGACGTCTCAAACCGAAGACGATGCACTGTGGGTGATCGCCGTCGATCGCGAGAGCGGCAACATAGCTTGGAAGAAGAACGTCGGCAGCGGCCAGTTGGCGGCGTATGGACCCAAGGAACTATATGCACATCGGCATAACCCGGCGACGCCGTGCCCGTCGGCGGACGAGGAACATGTCTGGGCCTATTTCGGGACGGGATTGTTGGTGTGTCTGGACGTCGACGGTAACGAAGTTTGGCGCCGTGATCTGGTGAAGGAATATGGCCCGTATGAAATACGCTTTGGGATGGCTTCCTCTCCGCGGCTGTGGGGCGACCGGCTCTACATCGCCTGCATGACCAAAGGGCCTTCCTATGTCGTCGCGTTGGACAAGAAAACGGGCGACGAGGTCTGGAAGACCGACCGCAAACTCCCCGCCGCCGACGACGGGCCCGATAGCTACTCTTCGCCCGTCGTGCTGGAAACACCTGACGGCGATCAACTCTTGGTTTCGGGAGCGGATCACATCAATGCCTACGACTTGAAATCCGGCAAGCAGGTCTGGATCAGCGCCGGGCTGAAGGTGAACAGCGAGTTTGGACGGATCATTGCATCGCCGGTCGTCAGCCCCGAAGTGGTGGTGCAGTGTGCGGCCAATCCCGGAAACGGCGGAATCGGCCGGGCGATCGCTATCAGAACCGGCGGCAAGGGGGACTTGACGGAATCGAATCGCCTGTGGACGTTTCCCCGCGAAAGCAGCGACATCACAACCCCGACCGCGCACGAGGGCCTGCTCTACATGGTCCGGGAAAACGGCGTGGGCATCTGTTTCGATCTGGAGACAGGCGAGGTGCACTACCGCAAGCGGTTGGGCGACAGCTCGTATCGCGCCTCGGTGCTGGTCGGTGACGGCAAGGTCTATTGCCTCAGCAAAGACGGCCTGTGCACCGTGCTTAAGACCGGTCCGGAGGGAGAAATTCTGGCCAAGAACAAACTTGACGGAGAGTTCTTTGCCACGCCAGCAATCCTGGACGGCACGATCTATCTGCGGGCCAATCGACGGCTCTATGCGATCACATCGCCCGCCAAAGCCGCCGCGCCGTAACACGGAGGCGAGTTTGACTATTCGTCATAATCGACCGGCGGTTCGGGTGTGGGGAGCGTCTCCGGATTCTCCCCATTGGCGGCTTTACGAAACTTTTCGAGCTGCCGTTCGAAGAATTCCCGTACGTACGGCCGGATAATCATCTTGGTAGCCAGCACCTGCTCTTCCAACTCAACGGCCCGTGCCGGGTCGCCCGTTTGATACAACGCTTCGGCGAGAGTATCAAGGTAGAACGGGTGTGGATCGGCCGCCACCGCCTCCTCGGCGAGTTTGCGTGCGCGCTCCGGGTCACGGTACCAAGGGTCCGCAGATCTCAACAAGAACCAGGCAAACGCGTTCTTGTCGGCGGCACTGTCCGGAAGCTGCTTTAGCAGCGAATCATACAACAAGAAATAGTCCGCATATTCGCGACGGTCGACATGAACTTGTGCCAGCTCACGCATCAGTTCGAGCCGCAACTCGTCCGTTTCGGCGGTCAAAATCGCCTGCCGCCGATCGTCGATGAAATCGCGGTGACTGCGCCGGCTGCGCCTAAAGTCCTCCGATTTGGGAAATTGCTTTTTGCCCGCGTGAAACGCCGAAGACACTTTGTCGTGTCCAAAATAGCCGATCCCGATCGCCACGATCGTCCAAAGGAAACCGACCACTAAGACGCGCGACCAAAAACGGGACTGCGGATTGGGCGGCTCGAACGGCTGAAGTTCCTCAGGGGCAGTTTCGTCGCTGTTTTGCGCTGGAAAACCCTGAAAGGAACCGGCCCCGAGCACCGGCGATCCCACCGGCCGCCGGTTGAAAGCGGGCACCGCCTTCATTTCGGTGCCATGAGCGTTCCGCAGAATCTCCGCCAGGCGGCTGACTTCCGATTGTCCCATTTCGCCCAAGCGTTCAACGGCGGCATCGAGTTCCGCCAGCGTATTTTCTAAGTCTTCCTGGTCAACCTGTGAACGCCCGTACCGGCTGCTGTTGTAAATCGACTCGACGTGGGCCGCCGCCTCGGCTGAAAGGAGCTGCTGATCGACCAAAAAGCGGAGATAGTCGCTCATCAGACAGTTTCCCGGCCGGCCCAGGCCCGCAGCCTCGAATCTTCGCAGCCGTTCCGTCAGTTGCTCGATTCCGCCGCGAACAGCGATATCAGCGTTGTCCATGTCGCAAATTCCTTACGATGGGTGACGCAGGTACGATGGATTATAACAACCAGCGGCGCCAAGGCGAAATATTTCTTGCCTAAATTCCGCCTTACAAAAAGTGGTGCAGCGATGGAAATCGGCGAAACAGTCACCAAGATGCTCATTTGGGCGGCACTTGCCGCCTATGTGGCGACACTTGCGCTGATGGCCGGCCGCAGCGGGACCAAGTGCCGAAGCAGGCAGGAGCGCTGGCTGTGGACGTTGGCCTGTGCTGCTTTGTGGGCACATGTCGCCGCCGCCTTTCAATTCTATCACCATTGGAGCCACAGCGCTGCGCTTGCGCAGACGGCCGCCGAAACCGCGGCCGTCGTCGGCATCGATTGGGGCGGCGGCATCTGGTTCAATTACCTGCTGCTCACCCTGTGGACCGTCGACGCCGGGTTGGAGCGTCTCGCTGCCCTGGAACGAAAACTCCAGAAAAATCGGGAG
>CALFYU010000434.1 GCA_937952455.1 uncultured Planctomycetaceae bacterium | reverse complement strand
GATGGCGTTTACGAATTCGGTGACAATGTCGAAAGCGGGATAGGCCACCATGCCGGTTTTCTTGTCCGCGTCGGGGTGACCGGGGTCGTAGACCAGACGGGGCGGCGAGTCGTCCAGTTTGACCTCATATTCCACCGGCACGCCGCGGGTCATCGCGTCACTGTCGGAGGTGTCGGCACTGAAGGCGACGTACCGACGCTGGTACGAGCCGCCGTCCGGCTCGCGGGTCGTGTTCACGTTGGCGATATTCCCGGCGATGGTATTCATCCATTGCCGCTGGGCCATCAGGCCGCTGGTGCTGATGTCTAAAGTTCTGAACATGGCATACGCTCAATCAAACAGGCGTCAGACGCGTTCGGAAATGACGTGTTGCAACAACGTCATTTGGGCGTTGATAAACTCCACGGCATAACTTTGCAGCATCGCGTTTTTGGTCATCTCCATCGTTTCTTCTTCGATGCTGCGATCGGTCCCTGCTGGGAAAGTCAAATTCTCCGGAGGTGCTTCGACTTCCTTAAACAATTCCGGTGTGAATAAACTGGCGATGTCCGGCTGTTGGGCTGCACTCGCCGATTGCGAAAACCCCGGCGAAGGAAAGGGGGGCATTGCGTATTGGTCTTTGGATTTCGGTGGCTGGTGCCTTTGCCCGATGGCTTGCCGCAAGATGGCTTGGAACTTTTCAACGTCCAAATCCCGCATGCGGTAATCATCGGTGTTGATGTTGGCCATGTTCCCGGCCAGGATTTCCTGCCGGCGCTCGGTGAACGCCGCCACCTGTTCCAGCAGGGGTATCGTGGTCGATTGGAAAATGGAATTGATCATGACGGCCGATCTCCATTAAGCGGCACGTTTGTGAGGTTGATTCGAACCGGGGCCGCCCCGCGGCGGATATCCGTAGTCCCGCAGCTTCCCAGAGAGGGTCCGCAGCCCAATCTGCAAGGCCTGTGCGGTCTTTTCGCGGTTGCCCGCGAAACGGGCGAACGTGGACTCGATGAGTTTGCGCTCCATCTCTTTCAGCGACATGCCCGACTCGGCGGAACTGAAGTCCTGGGGCGGCGCGGCCAGCCAGGGGCGAATGATTTCGGGAGTTAACTTCGGTCCGCAGTCGATCGCGCAGGATCGCTCGATCAGGTTTTCCAACTCCTGCACGTTCCCCGGCCAGGCATAGTGCGCGAGGATATCCATCGTGGCTGAGGGAATCCGCTTGGCCGGTTGTCCCTGTTTCAGTGCAATCTGGCGGAGAAAATGTTCCGTCAGAGCGGCAACGTCTTCGCGGTGGTCTCGCAACGCAGGAGTCGGCAGGACCTGTCCGGCGATTTCGTCGATTAGGTCCTGATGAAATAGTCCCCGCCGCGCTTGCTGGCGGACGTCGTACCGCGTGGTGGCAATGATGTGCGTGTCGAGGGCGCGATACTCCGTCTCCCCCAACCGGCGAAAACGGCGTTCGCGGATCACCCGGGCAAAGTCCGCTTGAATCATGAACGCCATCTCGTCGATGTTTTGCACGACCAATGTGCCGCCTGCCGCCAAGTCAAACCGGCCGGGACGCGGGTCTCCGCACCGAAACGGATCGACCGAGGAATCGCCGAACAATTCGCGTTCCAAATGCGCCGCTGTCAGAATCGAGCACTCGACGGTAATAAGCGGACGATGCGCGCGGGGGCCGAGGTCGTGCAGAACGCGAGCCACCAACTGTTTCCCGGTCCCCGGTTCCCCGGAAATAAGCACGGGAGCATCTTCCTCCGCACAGCGTAGAATGCCTTGCCGCAGTGTGCCGATTGCCGCGCTGTGCCCAACGATGTCGTGGGTTCCCCGCAGTGCCAGCCGCTTGGCAAGTCGGGAATTCTCTGCAATCACTTCGGCGTGTGCCAACGCTTGTCGAACGATCCCCAACAGCGTGACCGCGTTCACGGGACCAGCGACCACGACACAAGAGGATCCGGGCAATTCCTGCTGCCCCTCCGGTCGAAGGGCGCCGTGGGTGATAAAGATCTGGGGAGTCGGTCGTGAGAGCGCCGGCAACACCGCCGTGGCGTCCGCGCCCAGGTCGTGTATGACCAAATCGAAGTGTTGATTCCGCAGCAGGCGGTCCGCATCGGCCGGCGAGTCGGCCGGAATTACGTTCGCACCCAGATCGATGAGCACGTCGATCGTCGCCGAACGACTTGCGGACGGCATGCCGATGACCAGGATGTGCGCGGCGAGCATCCGTTCGGCCGATTGAGGCGCACCGTAGAGCTTCAGATGCGCATGATTGTGAGTGTGAACTTGTCGGTCAGACATGGGAGATTTCAGAGTTGGTTAGGGCTGGGTTATTCGTGGGATTGCCTAAAATGTCGATCGGGCACAGCTTCGGTCATTGCCCGACGTCCAGTCGGCGGTGCGTGACGGGAGCGAGACTGTCACGGTAGGCCTCACCGACTCGTTCCCCTTGATCGAGATTGTGGATGTCGCGTTGAGTGGCCACGCGCCGCTTCTCGAGTTGGCTGCAACTGTGCTTTTCCTGGCGGACCAATTCGGCGATGTCCGCTTCGGTGTCGCTGAGCAACCCCTCGCATTGCCGCCGCGTGTCGTCATCCAATTCGGCGCGCTGCGATTTCCACAGCGACTGGATTTGCGTGCGGTTTTTGCTGAATTCTTCCATCTGGTTAAGCACCTTTTGTTTCTTGCCCAACACGACGAGCAATTGGGTGTAATCATCTTCGACGATCAACCGGTCTTGGTCACGGGAAAGCTCCAGCAAACGCCGGCAGCATTCGCGGTGCGCAGCGAAGATACGCAGAAAGTCGAAAGGAGGCGATCCGTTCATGGGAAGACTTCAAGAAGTGGGAAATCGGAAAAATGACGTGATTGGGAAAAGTCGCGTGGGTTATGCCGCAGGGCGATTGTGCAGTTCGATGGCCCATTGCAGCCAGTCTCGCCATTGTTCCTTGGACATGGCGACGTCGGGACCCTGAAAATGTTGGTCGGGGATTTGTTCCAAAATAAACTTTGCCTGAGCCAGAGCGCCGCGGGCGTCCAGCGGGCGGTTGAGCCGGTCGTAACAATTCGCTTCTTGGACCATGGCCCGCAATGCGTCGGGATGGTCCTGATAGCGACCCGCCGCTTCGCGGTAACGAATCACCGCTCCGTGGTAGTCCTGGAAGTTGAAGAAATTATTCGGGATTTCAAAGTAGCAGTTTCTCAGGAACTCGCGGCCCAAATCGTCAATCCGGCCTTCGTCGGACGCCAACAGCAACTCCATCTTCAAGCGTTCGTAGTTGCTGTTGGATTGATCGAGCAGTTGCTTCATCTGGCTGAAAAATTGGTTGCGGGCATTCTCAGTCTCGGCGGCCTTCATCTTGGTTTGTTGCAGTTCCGCGCTCCGCTGGCAGGCTTTGGCGAGGTAATATCGGGCTTCCATCAATATCCGCACTCGATCGCGATGCCGAGGGTCGGACGTTGCTCGCGGCGGAATATCGAACCGCTTGACAAATTCGTCCAATCGGACGATTGCCTCGTCCCAGCGGCGGTAGGCGACATATTTCAGTTGTGCCGCCGCGCTGGGGTCCTTCGCTTCCATTTCGACCGCCTTCGAAAACGTCTCTTCGGAGGTCAGATGCAACAGTTTTCCCAGTCCGAAGAGCGCTTGTTGCCATTCTTCGGCCGCGGGGGTCAGCCGGTCGGAGATGAGCATGTCCCGCCACGTCTGTTCCGCCTGGTCGTGGCGGTCGGTCTGGAAGTAACACGTGCCGATCAACAGGTGCGCCCGAAATGCAATCGGATCGGTGGGATAATTGGCCACGACGCGCTCAAAGTGCTTAAGCGCGTCATCAAACAAATCGAGCTGCATCAACACGGTTCCCTTTTGTACCAGAGCGGCGGGCAACTGCGTTGTGGGATTGGTATCGATGAACAGCGTCAGATAGTTCAGGGCGCTTTCGTAATCGTGTCCCTTCATGAAGTGGTCCGCCGCCATCCAGAGATCAGACGGATATTCGGCCGACGTCTTCCGCTCGGAGGCCAGCAGGGCGAATGCCTGACCGCTCCGCAGCCAGCGCGCCTGGAGTTCCGCCTGTCGGCGCTGGCGCTGTTCGGACCCGACGGTTGCCAGTTGGTCTTCGAGATATTGTGCGGCCTTCTGATTTGCCAATGCCGAGTATTCGCGGGACAACGCGGGCGGAAACAGCGGTGACATGTGATCGGCCAGCGCAATGGAATGCTGATGCAGATGCAGCTCGTTCCAGGAGTTCCAGGCGTCCAGAATTACCCGCCGAAATACCTTGACGTCGATCCACTTGTTGCTGAATTCCTGCGGATCCTGCACCTGCCGCAACACGTCGTTGTAGGTTTCCAGCGCCTTTTCGTGAAAATTCTGTTTCCTCAAAATGTCGGCCGCCCAGAGTTGCGCCGCCACCGCCTCGTGCGAGCCACGAAACTGTTTGTAGGTCCGCTCGTAATAGTTCCGCGCGGCGTCAAAATGCACGGTTTCGTTCGCCCGGTCTTGCTGCGCCAAGCGTTGTTCGCACATGCCCATCAGGTACCGGGCCTGCCGCGGAAACTTCTGCTGCAAGCCTTCGCCGGCTTCCACGGCACGGAGTTTCTTCAGCGCTTCGCGGTATTTCCCCGCCTTCATCAATACCTCCGCCCGCAGGACGGTGATGCCGTCGGTTTCGGCGTGGACTTCGGCCAACGCGGCCTCCGCATCGGACACCTTGTCCATCGCATACAGAATCTGTGCGCGCTGCAGATAGACCCTGTCGCGCTGCTGGTCGGTCAGATCCGGCATTGCCGCGATGGTGACGTTCAATTCATGCGCTTTCTCCAGGTCGTCGGGCGTCTTGGAATAGACGTACGTATCGGCCAGCAAAAGTCCCGATTCGATCTTGCCGGGAGTGTAGGAGTCCACTGCCTTTTCCAAGAGCGGTTGCGCTGCTTTGGCGCGGCCGATGCGATACAGACTGAGGCCCAATGCATAGGCCCACTGCGCTTCATATTCCTCGGTCAGCGCCCGTTCCCGTGCCTCTTCCAAAAAGCTTTTTGCGACCAGGTATTTGGGCTCGCGGCCTTCGTCCTCCGAAAGTTGCTCGGCCTGCCGAAACGCGACAATTCCCAGGATGAACTGGTCGCCGCCGGGAAAATCGGGATCTTGATAGCCTTGTTGCTGTAACTCTTGCGCCAGCCGGGCGGCGCGGCTGTCGTCTCCGTCGTTGAGGAATTCCAATGCGGCCAACAGTTTTTCAGCGTTGGTTGGCCCTTCTTCCCGCGTCGCAAAAAAAATCACCGCATACAGCAGCAAGAATCCCAGTGTCGTAAACCCGGCCAGTTTTAAGTTCCCCGGCGTCGCCAAATCCTGCGCGCTGTCGATCCCATCTTGAATGCGGCCGATCAATCGTGATAACCGTCCGGGGCGCGGCCCCAAGTCTTCGCCGGCAGGTAAACCCTCAGCGGCGTCCGCCGCGGTCTGTTCCGCGTCGGCTTGGGCCGGATCGGGTTCAGCAGAGTGAAGGTCGGTCGCCATAAACGGACGTCCGTAGTGGTACGAATCAGACGGGCTCGCCATCTCGTTTGGTGATTCGAGATCGCGAGATGAGATGAACGGAAGAACGAAGGGATTGAGAGATGAAAGTGATCTGCCGGCGACCGGGATCAATGCGGCGCAGGCACTGTTGGCGGCGCAGTTCACGATCGAACCGTGCCGCGAGAACGAACCGACAACGACCGCCGCGCCTTGTGCGTTTGCGGACGTTTCGAGAAAGTTTTTTGCGTATGCGAGAGAGTGTTGATGAAGAGGAGGCGTCTAATAACCGCAAGAGGCGCCATCTGTCAAGATGGGATGCACGAGCGGCCGTTGCGTTCCGATCAAAACACGGCATTTCTCATAACGCGCGCTCTTGTTTTCGATGTCCATCAATTGACCTTGATGGGCCTTCTGGATTGGCGTAATATCCCGCCCCTCTCTCAATCAATCTGCGACAACTTATCATTTCAATTGAAACCCATGGAGCGGCGTCGCGCACCGACCGTCGCCGGCTCATGATGCTGGGAAGCTAACGTGATCGTACGCAATCCACGGTACGTTATCCGGAAAGCGCCGCTGCTGTATTCCGTCTGCGCCGCCGTTTTGTTCGTTTTGATGACCGCTGGTGTTGCTGCGGCGCAATCGAGTACCTCCGGCGAATACCGCAGCTATCCACTGAAACACAAACGTGTCGCCGATGTGGAACAGATGCTGACCGAATTGCTCGACGACCTCAACGTCCGTACGCATCTCGTCGCCGATCCACAGAACAATCAAATCCTCCTGCGCGGTCCGCAATCTGCACAGGACATCGCGCGGCAACTGATCGATTCGGTCGATCGCGCACCGGTCGCAGGGCGGGGCAACGCGAAACCGCTCGTTCAAGCTTACCCAATCGAACCGGCCGCGTTGGAGGACGCGGCCGACAGTCTCCGGCAGCGGTTTCGAGACAACCCCGACGTCCGCGTCGCAATCGACACGTCCTCGGCGCAACTGCTGGTCGTGGCGCCCCAGGAAATTCACGACTGGATTACGTCGCGCCTGAACGACCCTGCCCCACCTATGACAGCAGAAATTGTGGAACGCACCGTTCCTCGCCGGCAAACACCGCAGGCGCGATCACGGCACGAAGCGGAGCCCTCCGACGAGCCGCGCGAGATGTACATCTCATTACTCAATTCACAGTCGTCCGAAGTCCTGCCAATGCTGCGGCAACTGTTCGGCAAGCGGATGCAGCCGATTCGTGTACAGCAAGCCGACGAACCGACCTACGCATTGACCGACGTCGCTGGACAGGACGTCGAAGTCACCATCGACCGCCGCCGCAACCAGGTAGTGGCCTACGGTCCCGAGTCCGCAGTCGTCCAAGTGGCGCGGCTGGTACGGGCGCTCGACACCCGCGAAACGACAGAAGGACATCGCATTCGCATTCTGGCGCTGCGCCGCAGCAGCCCCGACAAAATCGAAGAGGCGCTGCGTGCTTATCGCGGACAACAGGTCAAGCCCCGCGCTCCCAAACCGAACCGCAACAAGGCGGGTGATCACGGGACGCACCTCATTTACGACTCTCAAGTTCGACCGGCCAATTTCGCGTTTCAGGAGTCCGACGCCCCCGCCGGTGGTGAAACGGACGCACAACCCGACGCGCAGCCCGCCGACGTCGAAGAGGAATTGGACCGCCAGCGTGAACGTCTGCGAGAACTGGGCACCGACGTCGAAGTCGAAACTTTGCCCGATTTGGACGTGATCATTCTGCGGGGCCGCGACCGTGACGTCGAGGAGATGACCCGCATCATCAACGAAATCGAACGACTCAGCGCCGAAGCCGAGCCGGAAATCTACGTCGCGCACCTCAAGCACATCGACAGCCAGCAATTGTCTTTGCTGATCACCGGTGTGCTCGAAGATTTGGTGGGCGGCCGTCAGGGACGCGTGACTCAAACCCCCTTGCTGAAGCCCAATGCGTTGTTGCTGATCGGTTGGGGTGAGGCGCTGGAAGTTCTTAAAGAACTGATCGTCGCGCTCGATCGCCCGGTGAATCCCAACAGCCAACTCCGCGTGTTTCGCCTGAAACACGCGCCCGCCGCCACGGCACAACAGACAGTACAGCAATTCTTTGCCAATCGCCCCGGGCTGGCCGCCTCGGTCCGAGTCACGGCCGACCCCCGCACGAATTCCTTGTTGGTCCAGGCTGCACCGCGGGATATGAAAGAGGTCGAGTTGTTGATCAAACGCATCGATGTCGCTCAGAGCGCAGCCGTGCAACAGGCGAAGATTTTTTCGTTGAAAAACTCACTTGCTGACGACGTGGCACAGATTTTGACGCAGGCGATTTCCGGCACCGGCGGCGGGGGCGGACAGGCCTCGGCGGTACTGGAGCTGCTGGCCATCGATACCGACGGCGAAAAGCTGCTCAAGTCGGGACTGTTGGACAATGTGCAGATCACGCCCGATCCGCGCAAGAACACGCTCGTCGTTTCCGCTCCGCCCGAAAGTATGGAACTACTGGGCGAACTGATCCGCCAACTCGACGAAACGCCGGTCGACACGGCTCAGATTAAGGTCTTTCGCATTATCAATAGCGACGCGGGCGATTTAGTACAGATGTTGCGCTCGCTCTTACCGACGCAAACCGGCGCGAATTTCGATCCCCAACTGCCGGTCGCTGAGGGGGAGGCGTCGTCGCTGGCTCCGCTGCGGTTTGCCATCGACACGCGGACCAACAGCATCATCGCGACCGGTTCGGCCAGCGATCTGCGGATCATCGAAGCGTTGCTGCTCCGCTTGGATGAGCGCGAGGTCAAGTTACGTGAGAACGTGGTGTATCGCTTGAAGAACGTCTCAGCGGTCGACGTGGCCCGTGCGATTGGAGATTTTCTCCGCAGCGAACGTCAAATCCAACTTGCCTCGCCGGGCGGATTGAGCGCCTTTCAACAGATTGAACGCGAAGTGGTCGTGGTTCCCGAGCCGGTGGGCAACAACCTGATCGTTAGCGCCACGCCGCGATTCTTTGAAGAAATCAAACGGATCGTCGAGAAACTCGACGAACAACCCCCCAAAGTCATGATTCAAGTCCTGATCGCCGAAGTCGGCTTGAACGATACCGATGAATTCGGCGTCGAATTGGGGCTGCAAGATTCGCTACTGTTTGACCGCAGCGTGTTAAGCAACCTCGCTGATTCACAGACGCTGACGCGAACTGCCCAGCAATCGACTGACCAGGGAATCATCACGGCGACTGAACAAGAAGTAATCGGCGCCACGTTCGAGCCGGGCTATAACTTCAATCAGGCGGACCTCGGTAACAGCGGTAGCGCCCGTTCGTTGGCGACGGCCGCCAACCTCGCCGGGCAAGCGTTATCGAACTTCGCCGTAGGCCGCACGAACTCTCAATTGGGATATGGCGGCTTGGTGCTCTCGGCCGGCAGCGACAGCGTGAACATCCTCCTGCGGGCTTTGCACGAAAACCGACGTCTGGAAGTTTTGAGCCGCCCGCAAGTGACAACGTTGGATAACCAACCCGCCTTCATTCAGGTCGGTCAGCGCGTGCCCCGGATCACCGGTTCGACGGTGGGGCTTACCGGAACGGTCAACAGCGTCGAATTGGAAAACGTCGGTCTGATCTTGGGCGTCACACCCCGGATCAGCCCCGAAGGCATGGTGGTCATGGAAATCGATTCCGAAAAGTCGGAAGTCGGCAACGATGCGGACGGGATTCCCGTGCTGGTTTCCACGGACGGGACGATCGTACGCTCCCCGCGGATCAACGTGATCACCGCTCAGACGACCGTCAGCGCGGCCGACGGCGAGACGATCATCCTGGGCGGGCTGATTACGAAGCGCGACGAGGAAATTCGCCGCCGCGTCCCTTGGCTTTCCGACTTGCCCTTGTTGGGGCAGTTTTTCCAGTACGACTTGAACGCCGAGCGACGCACCGAATTGTTGATCATTCTCACGCCGCACGTGATCCGCAACCAGAAGGACATGGAACGGGCCAAGATGGAGGAATACGCGCGGATGAGTTGGTGCGCCACTGACGTCTGCGAACTGCACAATCACGATCCGCTGTTGTGCGGCGATTCCGGCTGCCCGATCTATAACGATTCCGTACCCGTGATCTATCCGGATAGCGACCCCCGCGGCGAGATGCCCGCCAATACCGCGCCTCCCCTGGTTCCCCAACCCGAACCGGAAGGTGACGTGATCTATCCCGACGACAATCCGCAGGGACGAACCGATTCCCGGCGAGCGATTCCTTCATCATGGGACGACGTTGATCCGCTTTATCCCGACAATGCCGCGCTCGCCAATCCCCCGTCTAGTTTGAACGTCCGATTGCGGCGGACTTCGCGTGAATCCCAGAGAGACGCGCGAACCGGCATTCCCAAAGTACTCTACAGCCCCGGCGATCCCAACACACCGATTGTCCCCGATCAAATGTCACGGCAACGGCGCTAAACGACATCGTGTCCGAAGTCCGGCGACATCCTATTCCATCTGGCAGATTCACGAGCAGACGCAACCGGGTTTTGAAGCAGGTCTTTGTACAACAGCGCTAACTTTTTCATGTCGATCGTCCGACGATGCGCACGTAGATTGATGTACCGGGGCCTGGAGAATTCTGCCTAACACGGCACTGGCGGACAAGCCGCCAGTGGCACCCAACGTGACAACCTGATGATATACGGGTTCTGCTCGGATTCCCGTTGTGTTAAATTAGCGCTGTCGTCTTAGATTCGAGTGAAGGTTCCGTCCGCGATGAAAATCAAGATCGTCGACAATGTTGTTCTGAAATTGACGCTCCTCGCCGGTCTGTGCGGACTGAACGGCTGTGTCGAGTTCAAGATGCCCGCCACGATGCCCTGGACCAAAACCGCCGCCAAACCGAAATCCGATGGCGACAAGTCCGCTGACCTAGCGGAATCCGAAGAATCCGAAGAGGGCGAAGAACCGCTGCCCCCGCCGTCGGTTCCGGATCGGCTGTCGGTCGTGTGGAGCGACACCGTCTTACATCAACATAACAAACCGGCCGTGCGCGGATTCGGCGGACGGATCATGTTCTACAGTCCCAAACCTCTGGGAGACGATACCCCGGCGGAACCGATTGTCGTGGACGGCACGCTGACGGTTTACGCCTTCGGCGATGAACAGGGGCGGGGCGCGGGGACCAAACCGGAGAAACGGTTTGTGTTCTTGCCCGAGCAATTGAAAAAGCACCACAGCAAATCAGAACTCGGACACTCCTACAGCGTCTGGCTCCCCTGGGACGAAGTGGGGGGGCCGCAGCGGCGGATTTCATTGTTTGTTCGCTTTGAACCGGTCCAAGGCGGCTCGGTGATGTCCGACGCCGCGCGGAAACTCCTCCCCGGCTTGCCGCCCGACACGCAGGTGGCGACCACCGCGGCGAAGCCCGCCCCGACCGAAATGCCGATTCAGCGCACTGCCGCACAAACGGCCGCCGCACCGGAAATCGTTCAAGCCGGGGGGCCGGTCGAGCCGTTGGGGAGGCGTTTACAGAATTACATCGATACGCGGCGGCAACAACTGCACGGCATTCAGCCAGCCGCTCACTACGAGGAGCCGGTGGCCCCTGAACCGAAGAAGGAGTCCATGTCGACCGTCACGATTGACGTGCCGTCGGGATTCGTACAGCGGGCGCTGACGTCTCCCTTGAGTGAGGACGAAGTCGAACAACAAGGCCCGCCGCCGGCGATGTTCCTCGACGCGCCCCAATCGACCGGTACGACTCAGCCGGGTCAATCGGACCGCGCGCGCGAAAGGACAACTACGGAGCAATCGCGTCAGGACCCGGCTCCGGCGGAAGCGGAGGAGCCTTCAAGGCGGTATTCACGGTCAGGTTATTTTGTACGCGATCGATTCCGGGTTCGAAACTGGCAAGCAGAGCAGCAAGCTGACGATCCGATTCGGAAGCAACCTCACCCTGCAGGGTGGCTGTCGGACCTGAGACCGACACCTGGATCTCCCCCAACTGCCGAAACGCTTCAGATTCTTCAAGCCGCTGGGAAATGACCGTCGGCCGGACCGACTGCGGGCGGGGGACGTCGAAGCGAATCTCCAGACGCGGGTAATACATCGAGGTGGGGCTGCGGGCCGGCAGCGGCTTATTAATCGCGTCACTGCGATCGGGAGGCGGCTGCAGTCCGGTCGTCGTCGACGTCACGTTTCCGGTCGCGGTCGCTTGTTCTGATCCGACAAAGCCGTTGACGTCCTGCGTGTCGGTCCCCACGAAGGCCCGGCGGCTGCGATTTCCGCGAATGAACCGCTCATTGCCCGTCAGGGTCCCCGCGTCCTCCGCCGAGCCGGGCCGCATCCGTCGACTCAACGAACTGCGCCCCAAATTCCGCTCGCCGAACAACTGCGCCTCCGCATCGCGCGGAACAACCGCGAAAGCCGTTAAAACCAGAACTGGGAATAACCAACGCTTCATCGGATTGCTCACCGTCAAGACCGAGGATGCCCGCACCTTACTTCGGCGGGAGCGGCTACCGTATCTGAATAGTTTAACATATTGGTGCACAGTCGTTACAGGACGCGTGGTTTCCAACATGGATCATGACCCGTCACCATCGGCGTCATTTTGATCGAAAGCGTCGGATGACTTGGGTAGCTTCTTCTCATCGGACGTCAGTCTCCGTTCAATCTTCTTCGCATCCTCAGCCGGCGGCAATGCTTCGGGACGTATGTTTCGTTTGCCGAGCAACTTGCGCACGTCGGCATTGTTTTTGACATGTTCATGCGTAATCGCAGCCTCGGTTGCCAGCTCGTCTCGCTTGATGTTGAACGTCGTGATTTCATTCGCAAAATCTTTGGCCTTGATCGTGATCGTGGGAAGAAAATCGGCGAGCGGGCGGCTCTTGGGCACTTTCAGCTTTTTCTTCATCTGCTGCGTCGTTTTTCCGCCGAACAGTGCCATATCCCCC
>CALFYU010000433.1 GCA_937952455.1 uncultured Planctomycetaceae bacterium | reverse complement strand
AATCGGGGCGGCCGATCCTGCGCCCCGTGCTCCCCATCCTGGAAATGTCGCGGCAACCGCCGATTCAATATTCCATCAAACTCACGCTCGTATCGTGTCTGTTCACGGCACTACTGTCATTGATCGTCGCGGTGCCGATCGGCTATCTGTTGTCGCGATTTCAATTTCCCGGCCGCAATCTGTTGGATGCGGTGCTCGATATTCCGATCGTCTTGCCGCCGCTGGTGGTGGGCTTAAGCCTGTTGATCCTATTTCAGTTCGCTCCGTTCAGCGCGCTGGCCGAGTGGGTCGTTTTTGAGATTCCGGCGGTGATCCTCGCGCAATTCATGGTGGCGGCCGCCTTCGCCGTGCGCACGATGCGGGCCACATTTGACCAAATCGATACGCGGCTGGAGGACATCGCCCTGACGCTGGGATGCACGCGGGCACAGGCATTTGGAATGGTCGTGCTCCCGCAGGCCCGGCAGGGGATGCTGACCGCCGCCACGTTGGCGTGGGCCCGGGCCATGGGCGAATTCGGTCCGCTGTTGATCTTCGCCGGCGCCACGCGAAATAAGACCGAAGTCCTCTCGACCACCGTCTATTTCGAGTTCAGCATCGCCAACCTCGAAGGAGCTGTCGCCGTCTCGTTGCTGATGGTCATGGCCGCCATCGTGATTCTGATCATCGCCCGCGTCTGGGGATCGAAGAATCTGACGATCTGACTCCCGCATTCAACCCGCTCAATTGCGTCAAGCCGCCGAATCGCCCATCATGGTCATAGCAAGTGGCAGGCTCCGTCCCGCTTCGCGTCCACAGCGATAACGTACCCCAGCGATCAAAAGCACACCGTGATCAAAGTCAGCGACCTCTCAGTTCGACAAGGTGATTTTGCACTCGATCAAATCAGCTTCGAGGTGCCGACGGGACATTATGCCGTGTTGATGGGCAAGACGGGGTCCGGGAAATCGACGATCCTGGAGGCGATCTGCGGCTTGCGGTCGATTCACAGCGGGCGGATTGATTTGGCCGGACGGGACGTCACCGGCCTCAAGCCGGGCAGCCGCGGCGTGGGATACGTTCCGCAGGATGCGGCCCTGTTTATGACGATGTCGGTTCGCGACAATCTGGCGTTTGCGCTGCGGATCCGAAATTGGAAAAATGCGGCGATCGAACAGCGCGTCGAGGAGTTGGCGCAGATGTTGGGCCTGGCACACCTGCTCAAGCGCATGCCGCACGGCCTGTGCGGCGGCGAGGCGCAGCGTGTGGCCCTCGGACGCGCACTGGCCTTTCATCCGCAAGTGCTCTGTCTCGACGAGCCGCTCAGCGCCTTGGACGAATCGACACGCAAGGAAATGTATGAAGTGTTGGAGTCGGTCAAGGACCGCGCGGGGGTGACCACGCTGCATGTTACGCACCATTCGGGCGAAGCGCAGCGTTTGGCCGACAATGTGCTCCGTCTGCAAAACGGCCGCGTTACTGATACGACCAAAGCGGCAACGGATATCTCCATCCCCGTCATGCCGCCTGTTGCCAATGACGCACCTGAATCCAGAACCACCCGGCAATCGGTAACGGAGTCGGAATCGTGAAGGTGACCGTGGAATATGCCGCCCAAGTCAAAAAAGCCGCCGGCATCGCTTCGGAGGTCTTGGAGGTCTCCGACCAGACAACCGCCCAGGACGTGGTCCGTCAAGTGGCCGCTGCCCACGGCCAAAACCTGGCCGGCTTGATTCTCAATGGCGACGGCGATCTCCACCCGTCGATCCTGCTGTTCGTCGGCGACGACCAGATTGCCTGGGACCAATCGGTGACCCTCCGCGATCGCGACGTGGTGACGATTCTCTCCCCCGTCTCCGGCGGCTGAGCGCCCGGCATCTGGAAGGTTTGCGGAACAGGAGGATTGCGCCGCCCCGGCGGCGTGCGGCGGCAATCGGTGCCGGCAGTCGGGGAAAAAGATTCGTGCCCGGCTGCCCCCAAATCCTCGGTTCCTCTATGCTTCCCTCGGGCCTTACCTTACAATTGGACGATAGCGACTGTGTAAGCGTATCGCGCCACCATTCTACAGATAGGACGATTTGTGGCTGTCACACGTCAATCATTAGCGACTCGCGTGATTTTTCTTCGATGTGCAGCGCTCGCCGGTTGCGCTTTCCTGGCGACCGCGATCTTGGTCGACGCCGGTGAGCGCGATAAGTCCACCGAACCGGGCGACACGCCCGCGGCGGCAAAGCTCCGCAGCCGGTCGACCGGCGATAAACCGTATTCCACCGGCGCAACCGGCGACACGGCCCGCATCGCCGCTGAAGTCGACACGCTGATCCGCCAGTCTTGGACCGACAACGACGTGCGCCCCAGTCCCGAGGCGGAGGACGCCGAATGGATCCGCCGCGTTTATCTCGACCTGGTCGGGCACATTCCCCCGCTGGAAGAGACCAAGGAATTCCTGGCCAATCGTGACCGCAACAAACGTGCGGCCGTGATCGATGAACTGATCGACAGCCCCGAATTTGTCGCCAACTGGACCACCATTTGGACGAACCTCAGCATCGGCCGGCAGACACCGCGCCGCACCAGCCGGGAGGGAATGGAGTCGTTCTACCGCCAGGCGTTCGCCGAGAACCGTCCCTGGAACGAAGTCGTCCGCGACATCATCTCCGCCGAAGGGCATTTTGAAGAAAACGGCGCGGTTAATTTTCTGCTCGCCCAAATGACCGCCCAAGACGAAGCAGTCCAGGCGACCGCCAAGACCACGCGACTGTTCCTGGGCATTCAAGTGCAGTGCACGCAGTGCCACAACCACCCATTTAACAAATGGCAGCAGGACCAGTTTTGGGAGTTCAATAGCTTCTTCCGACAAGCGCGACGGATCGACCACCGCAAGCTGGATCCCGACACTGGACAGATGGTGGACGACTATTCCGAACTCGTCAATCGGCCCAACGTGGAAGGTCCGGTCTACTTCGAGAAACGCAGCGGCCTGATGCAGGTCGCCTATCCGAAGTTCCAAGGAACCGATGTCGATCCCGGCCCCGACACGAATCGACGCGAGGTGCTCGCCAAGTTGGTGACCACCGTCGATGAGTCGGCACTGACCAGTTCCGGGGCACGGCCGATGATCGCCGACGCCTTGGTGAACCGGTTATGGGGACATTTTCTCGGTTTCGGTTTCACCCGCCCGGTCGACGACATGGGTCCGCATCAGCCCGCCAGCCACCCCCGCGTCCTGGACCTGTTGGCGATCGAATTTGCCAAGCACAACTTCGACGTTCGGGAACTGATGCGCTGGATCTGCAACACCGAGGCTTATAACCTTTCCAGCAAATTCGGCCCGAAAAACAAGATCGACAACCCCGCCATCGGTGAAATGCCGCTGTTCAGTCACGTTTATGTCAAACAGATGAACGCCGAACAACTGTTCGACTCCCTGTTGGTTGCCACGCACGCCCACAAAACGGGGCAGGCCGATCTGGATAAGTCCAAACAGCAGCGGCAAATGTGGTTGCAGCAATTCGTGCAGGCCTTTGGCACTGATGAAAACGACGAAGCGACGTCGTTCAACGGCTCAATTCCGCAGGCCCTGATGATGATGAACGGCGAACTGATCGAAAAGGCGGTCTCGGCGGAGGAGGGGAGTTTCCTACGTTCGATCCTCGCCAACGACGATAACGATTCCCAGAAGATCCGGGCACTGTTTTTGACTGCATTGTCCCGACCGCCGCTGGGCAAGGAGCAAAAGGCGGCCCAGCAGTTGATCAATTCCTCGGCGGACCGGCTGACCGGTTATCAGGATTTATTCTGGGCGCTGCTGAATTCCAACGAGTTTATTTTGATTCATTGACGCTGAGACCCGACCCCCCCGGCAGAGCCGGGGGCTGATGGCAAACAATTCGAATTTTCTCCCAGCCCCCGGCTTTGCCGGGGGGTAAACGATCATCCCGCAATCGTCAACACAACAACCCCTGGTGACCAATTATGCGACGCTCCGAATTGAATATCCCCCGCGGCATGTCTCGTCGTCACTTCATGCGGCACCTCGCCACCGGGGCGATGGCGGTCCCGGCGCTGCAATTCGTCAATCACCTCTCGGCGCATGCGGAGGAGGTGAAGAAAAACCAAAAGGCGTGCATCCTGTTGTGGCTGGGGGGCGGACCGCCGACGATCGACATGTGGGACCTGAAACCGGGCAGCAAAAACGGTGGAGAACTGTCCCCCATCGCCACGACCGGCGACATGCAGATCTCTGAAGCGCTCCCCAAAACCGCGCAGCAAATGAAGCACCTGTCGCTGGTTCGCTCGATGAGCACCCGCGAAGCAGACCACGGCCGCGGCCGCTATTACATGCACACCGCCTACGTCC
>CALFYU010000432.1 GCA_937952455.1 uncultured Planctomycetaceae bacterium | reverse complement strand
TCGCGTTCTTTTCGGCACTCAACTTTCTATTGCCGTTTTGCTCGTCGCCATTGTCGGAAGACCAACGGAAAACCCGATTCGCGCGAATTGGGGTCAAAGCAGGGGAACCGTTTCATCCACAGGAGCTGGGCCCCGAGATTCAAGTGGCGCTGAGGAACGGTCTCCAGGAGGGTGACGCCGCGATCACGGCCGCTCGAGAGTCGCTGAAAGTCACAGAAGTGATTGGCACCCGGGAGTTTCTCGGCGAGGACTACCTTAAACGGGCCGTTGCTGCCAAGCTCGGACAGTTCGGTCAAGCCAAAGAGGAAGGTCTGTATACGCTGTACCGGACTGATGGCAAAGGAGACCCACTTGATGCCGGTCAGGCCAACTATTCTTTGACGCTCCGTCCCGGAGATTTGCCGCCGGTCAATGGCTTCTGGTCGCTGACGATGTATGACGGTCAGAGCCAGTCGCTCGTTAGGAATGTCATCGAACGATATGAGATCAGCTCGAACACTTTGCCGACGATGGCTACGGACGCAGACGGTGGACTGACGCTCCACATTCAACAGGCGCCGCCGGGAGCAGACCAGATTGCAAACTGGTTGCCCGCACCCCAAGGACCGTTCTACATGGTCATGCGGCTGTACTCACCGAAACCGTCTGCTTACGACGGTACCTGGACGCCGCCACTCGTCTGGCGCGCAGAGTCTGGGCCGACATCATCCGATCCCAAGCCCACCGGTGCCGAGGCAGCCGAAGAAGTCAAACCTTCGGTGCTCATCGAAGAGCCCAAACCCGAGCTGGAACGTCCGACAGTTTGGGGAGAGCCGACTGAAGTCCAGATTCTGATTTACATTATTGATGTGGACGAGGTCAATTCTGCCGATCAGAGTTTTGCGGCGAGTGTGTATTTCGCGGCCAGCTGGAACAATCCGTTCCTACGCCATCAAGGCCCCGGCCCGCTTCATCGTAATCTGACCGACGTCTGGAATCCACGGTTGACGATTGTCAGTCAGCAAATGCAGTGGAAGTCCTATCCGGAGTCGGTGGAAATTCAACCGGATGGAACTGCAGTTTATCGTCAAAAAGTCTGGGGACGGTTCTCCCAACCGTTGAAACTGCAGGACTTTCCTTTCGACGAACAGGAGCTTTCCATCCAACTTGTTGCAGCAGGCCTCTCGGAAAAGGACATCAAGATGGTGCCGATGGTCCTTGAGGCTGGGAGAAAATCGGGCATTGCCAAGACGTTTTCATTGCCGGATTTCGATGTGGAGTCCTGGAGCTCGGATCCTCAGCCGTATTATGTCGCTGAGGGAGAAGTCGGAGTGGCTGGCTATGAACTGAAAATCAAGGTGGCCCGCCAGCCAACTTACTATATCCTGAAAGTGATCATTCCCCTATGTCTAATCGTCATCATGTCCTGGCTGCCGCGGTGGATTGATCCCGAACAGACGGGGACGAACATCGGCATTTCAACGTCCGCGTTTTTGACGCTGGTCGCCTACTTGTTCGCGATTACTGTGCTGTTGCCGCGTGTGTCCTACGTGACGCGGATGGACCGGTTCATTTTGCTATCGACGCTGATGGTCTTCGCCGGCCTGATCCACACGGTGGCGGACACGTTTCTGATCAAGAAGGACAAGAAACACGCGGTGGAGATCTTGGATCGCTGGTCAAGAATCGTCTATCCCGCGCTCCTGGTTATCGTCCTGATGCTGTCCTTCGTCCTTTAGCCAAGCAGTCCAACCCGCTCCGAATCACGGCTTTGACTTTGCGATTGAACGACGCCGCGCAACGATTTACCGATTTTGACGGCGCCACGGCATCAACGGCCATACGAAGTGAAACGGTTCTGCCGCTCGCCCTGTACCGCGAACGGCAGAATGTCATCTGCACGAAGTTCTGCTCGCGTCACGACCTCGGCACCACGGAACTCTTTGCGCGCATCCCGTGAAAAACCCCCAGGTTGCATCAAAGGATACCCGTCATTCCAAACAACTCGGGGGATCCGTAATCCGCATGAGTTCATCAAGTCTGGCAGCCTGTAAGATACGTCGCACGTTCGAGGAGGGGCGATACAACTGAAGTTCGTCAACGCGTAGTCGGGCAGAGGAGAGCACCCCGAGAAGTGCACTGGGCATATAGGGGACATCGAGCAAATCGACACCAAGTAATTCTGTCTGGCACGTCTCCAGAAGTTCCAACAATTCAGTACGAAAGTCGTTGATAAAAGCGCTGCGGGGAATCCCACGCGACCGAAAGCTAATGACAGTCGTCTTTCCGTACTTAACAACCTCAACCAGTTTCGTTGTTGCCAATCCGACTGTGCGGCGGTCCTCACTCTCTATGACGGGACGCACATCGTCCTCCCAGTCGGGAAAATCAGCCTCTTCGTCCGGTTCGCTTGTCTGTTGAGGTTCTACAGAAATCCTAACGGTGATTTCTGTGGCGCCCAATTGAAGTCGATCTTGGTCCAGGAGTCCGAGAATGCCGTTTCTGAAGAAACGGCCGTTAACCATCGTCCCCGGCCAGCTTCCGAAGTCTACGAGCGTGGCAATTTCAGGCTGCCGGCAAATGGCGCAGTGCATGGAACTCACCGAAGGATCGGTGATACGAAGATGGCATTCGTGACTGCCGCCGATCAGAAACAACTCCACGGAATCAAAGAGAATTTGGCGATTCCCTTCCTCATCGACTGTGAGTAGGTTGACATTGACCATATCGTCTCCCTTCACCGCTTGGCGGCAGCCAAGCGAAATTTAGCTCATTGGTGAGTCTTCGACCTTGACGTCAACTTCATGATCTGTCCGCAAACCATACGCGTGTTAATCGTTCGTTCGCCGCACAGCTGGTGGACCCGCGCGGCGTGCGCCTCTCTGAAAGTCCTCCTCACAAAAAACCCATCGAGGTATGCGTCTCTCCCTATTGAACTAGACGAATTTCACGACCCATTCGCACGGGAAATCCCTTATCGGGAGTGACGAATTCGACGATTTCCTGAGCCGACAACGTCCCGTGTTGCCTGGGCGTAGGGACTCCCCCTCATGGTTCAGTCACCATCCATTCTTAACGCGGCGAACCTGTCAACACTTCGTGCACAGCCTGCTCACGCGTATCGCAGATGGGCCATAAGTGGTCGAAGTGGGGCACGGCAATGATCTCGCGACCGACAGGGGACAAATTGCAAAGCGCCATACGCCCGTTTCTGGTCTTCACGGCCTTCCAGAGCTGTAGCAAAGCTTCGAGTAACGTTGAGGTGAAATACCCCAGGTGATTGAAGTCCACGACCGCATGGGTTGCCGCGACGCGAAGGTACTCTGCGCGGAGGAGTTGGCGCTCGCTGATCACAGCAGAGTCCGGCATGCATTTGGCTTCGTTCTGCAAGGTCAAAATAAGGACCTCACCCTCGAGTTGCGAGAGATAGAGTTCGGAAGTTGTCATGGTTACACTTCCTTAAGAGGGCTCGTTGTTTAGTGTTTGTATCTGACCTGAGCGAGTTCATTGCCGACATTTTCGCATGTGATTTGGTCCGTGAAAAACCGCATCAGCCGGCGCCGTAAGCGTGCGTGAATTCGAAATCGCGGTTGCTCAACCGAGCACACACTTCACTCGTGGAGAGCGTCAGAAATGTCTTCAGGCTCGCGGCGTCTCGTTGAGCCGACTCGAGGGACGTCGCACACACTACAAGTAGTTTCACAACCCTCTCATGCGTCACGCTGCCGCTATTGTGAAAGGTTCTCTCACAAGCACAACCGCGTTTTGAAACTGGTTCTCGACGCTGATGCAGCCGCGGCTGCTGCCGCAATACTGCCGTGACCGCCAGGCAAAACAACACCCGCAGTACAAGAGGGGTACTTTCTGAAATCCAGCGCATGGATGAGGTGCCTCCCGAATTGGTGCAGCTGCGCTAGACATGAAACGTTCGGGTTCCATTGTACCCAATCCAAATTGCCATTGAACCTCGAATCTCTCGCAAACAAATGGATTCGAAGCAGAAGTTGGTCGGCAAATGTTTGAACAGCGACGACGGCTGCGAATCCGAGCGAATGTCGGGCAGGCAGGCCGAGGGGGTGACGTGCGACCGGAATCATCACAAGGGAAATGCAGCGAGACGCGTCGCGGGGAACCCCAATCGCAGGGGAATCGGCAGACGCAGTTGAATCCCCGATCGACTTTCGCCATGCTGGGTAAAGAGAAAATGTCGCGGACAGCGGTGCCGTCGGCCCATTGCCCGAGATTGACCGTCATCACCTCTTCAATGCGAAGTTCATAGTTTGGCGGGGAACGATTCGCGTGTCGGAAAATCATAATCACGATCTCCCGCAAACCCCCCAGGGCGCTGCGAAGCAACCCGGCGAGACATCGACAGTCTGGTTGATCTGGTTGATCTATGGAGTGTTTTATTTCTGCCGCACCAATCTCTCGGTGGCGGTACCGGGAATGCAGATGTCGGTTGAGGATGGTGGGCTGGCGCTGGACAAACAGCAGATCGGCCTCATCCTTGGCTCGTTGAAGTTGTCCTATGCCTTCGGCCAGCTCCTCAACGGTCAGTTATCCGAAAAAATATCGCCGCGCGTACTGCTCGCTTTGGGTTTGTTGGGATCCGCCGGGCTGAACGTGCTGTTCGGCTTCGCAACCGGGTTGTACTTTCTAATTTTCGTGTGGGCGTGCAACGGATACTGCCAATCGCTGGGCTGGACACCCTGTGTGCGGGTGTTAGGCAACTGGGTGCCGATCCTCCGCCGCGGCAAGGCGATCGGGATTGTGGGGACGGGTTATCAGGTGACGCTGGGACTCTCCTACATCGTGGCTGGAGCGGCGATTGAGCATTACGGTAACTGGCGCGGCGCCGTCTTCTATCCGGCAGGCATCTTGGCGGCATCCGCTGTGATTATGCTGTTGTTTTTACGGGAGAGCCCCAGAGAAGGCGTCGAGGAAGGGGACTCGTCACCATCGCCGACAAAGCAACCGGCGGGTGTCAAACGCTCGTTTGCGGAAAACTTAACACTGACAATCAGTAACTCCGCATTATGGCGCTTGGGGATCGCCCTGGCCCTGTTAAACGCCTGCCGCTACGGTTTTTTGGATTGGGGTATTACCCATTTGCTGGAGATGCAAAAGGAGATTACGGGAACGCAAGGCGGGGCAGGGGGGCTCTCAAAGGCCACGCTGAAATACGCCGTGATCGCCGTGGGCGCGGTTGCCGGATCGTATCTTTCCGGATGGGCGACCGACCGCTTCTTCGGCGGACGCCGTGCGCCGGGCATATCCTGCCTGCTGGTCGCGCTGGCGGGATTGACGATTCTCTATGAATACGTAACCAGCACGCAGTTTGAATATCGCGTTCAGTGCACGATGGGTCTGCTGATCATCATCGGGTTTTGCATTTACGGACCGCAAGTGCTGTTGGTCGGCACAGCTCCGGCGGATTTGGCAAAACAGGGGACCGCCGCCGCGGCGGCAGGGTTGGGCAATTTTATGGGCTACCTTGGCGCGTTCGGCGGTGATACCGTGACCGGTTGGACCGCGAAGCATCTAGGATGGCAGGTCGCATTGTATTTTTGGGCCGGTTGGGCACTGCTGGCGGCTGTGGTCTCAGCCACATTGTGGCATGCCGGCGGGGACAAGCGGCAAGGACCAGAGATTGAAGAACCCAAAGCATGATGCCGCATACCAAAGCAGATCTTTTTGAGTCAACAAGGGTGGTCAAGCTGTGCAGGTGATTATTATCGGAGCCGGACGCGGGGCGCGGTTGATGCCGACGACCGCCGACTCTCCCAAATGTTTCGCGGAAGTGCAGGGTAAACGCATCCTGGATTGGACTCTTGACGCCTTTCGCGAGAACGGTCTGGATGATTTCTGCTTTATCGGCGGCTACCAGATCGAAAAGGTCCGCGCCGATTACCCCGAATTTCAATTCCGGCACAATGCAGATTGGCCGAACAACAACATTTTGGCCTCGCTGTTCCATGCTGAGGATTTGATGGACCGCGCGTTCATTTGCTGCTATTCCGACATTCTGTTCACCCCTGACGTCGTCCGCCGCGTGCTCGCCAGCGGGGAGGATTTTTCGTTAGTGGTCGACACGGATTGGCTGAGCCGCTACGAGTATCGCACGGAGCACCCCAGCGACGACGCGGAAAAAGTGACAGTAAAGAACGGAGCTGTGACGCGGATTCATCGCGAAATCCCCGAAGCGGAGGCGCACGGTGAATACATCGGCGTCGCCAAATTCTCGGCGGCGGGCGCGAAAGCTTTGCGGGAGCATTATCGACGCGTGCGGGAGCAATACGCTGGCCAACCGTATCGGGAGGCCGCCGTTTTTGAGAAAGCGTATTTGATTCACATGTTGCAAGACATGATCGAAGCGGGGGAGCGAATGGTGCACGTCGACACGCCGGGCGGCTACATTGAAATCGATACACAAGAAGATTTCGACTACGCCCGGCGGCATTGGTCGTGACCTTTCATGGCTCGCCGGACACTCATCACAAACTTGGACGATTCCCATGAACGACACGGTTTTGTTTCCGACGTCCGTGGTCGGTTCCATGCCGCGACCGGCGTATGTGAAGGAATTGATCAGCGACGATTCCCCGATATCCGCTGAAAACTACGATCGGTTGATGCGGGGCGCCATTCATGCGGTGACGGCCCTACAGGAGTGCGCCGGGCTGGATGTGGTCAGCGACGGTGAGTGGTGGCGAAAATCCTACATCGGTGTCATCGCCGAGTTGGCGCACGGTTTTGAACTGAGCCTCAATCCGGCCGACGGACGGCCGTGGACGATCGTCGTCGACCGGCTTTCTCCCAAACAGCCGGGGTTTATCGCCCGCGAGATTTCCTTCCTCAAGCAGATCACCGACCGCAAAGTCAAAGCAACGCTTCCCGCGCCGTCGCTGTTGGGCGAGCGGATGTGGGATGCCGCCAAGTCTTCGCAGGCGTATCCCACCCGCGAAGACTTCGTGCAGGATTGCGTACCGATTTTGCGGCGGGAAGTGGAGTTGCTCAAGGAGGAGGGTGTTGACATCGTACAAATCGACGACCCGCACCTGTGCCTATTTGTGGACGACGACGTTCGTAGCCGCTACGACGACGCTGATCGCGCGGCGGATTTTGCGGTCGACATGACCAATCAAGTCGTGGAGGGCATCGGCGGTATCAAACTTGCCGTTCACCTCTGCCGGCGCGCGGGAGCCCGCGTTCGCGGTGAAGCACAATTTCGAGGTGGTTACGGACCGATCATCCAGCAACTCAATCGGCTCCATGTCCATCATCTGACGATGGAGTTCACCACCCCGGTGGCGGGGGATATGGCGGTATTCTCTCACTTACGTGAGGATTTCGAAGTCGGCTTGGGATGCGTGAGTTGTGAACCGGGGCAGATTGACACCGCGGGCGCCATTGTGGCCCGTGTCGAACAGGCATTGCAATATCTCGATGCGGAGCGCATCACGCTCAACCCCGACTGCGGCTTCGCCCCCGGTTCGGCGGCGGTTGTCAGTTTGGACGAGGTGTATGAAAAGCTAAAGAACGAAGTGCAGGCCGCAAAATTGCTTCGGGAAAAGCATGGTGGGTGATGCGATCGCGATTGAAAACGACCTGAATTAGAAAAGCCCCGGCAGCGCCAATAGCGCGGCCGGGGCACGGTCGCTCAACACAATTGGATTGCGATTTTGTCCGACGTCGTTAACTCGGCGATGTGGGTATCTCAGCCCCGTTATTGGGGCCGGTAGGACCGCCGTACAGATTGGTGCCGAGACCGCCGGAACTGTACAGAATCGGAGCCGGATCGGGGCCGAATCCTTTCTTGGGCCGGGCCATGTTTCCTTGCTCTTCTTCTTCACCCTGCGTGTCGCCATCAATGGCCGGGTTGACCGTCCGGGGATCCTCGCCCAATTTGCCAATCTCCATGGGCAAATCTTGCGCGACCGTGCCGGTGTCGTACGGATCCGACGGAGTCGTCAGCCGCGTAGTTCGCTGCAACATCATGTCGAGAAACTCGGCGTCCGAAATCGGCGGTGCCTTGAATCCCGTAATTCCATCGGGATCCTCGTATCCGCCGTCATCATCGTTCACGTCGTCTCCCGAGCTGTCGTCGCCTCCACTATCGGATCCGCCACCGTCGTCCGAGCCGCCACTGTCATTGCCGCCGTCGTCCGATCCGCCGCTGTCCGTGTCGTCGCCGGACCCGCCATCGTCGGAGCCGCCACTATCTGTATCGTCGTCATCCGAGCCACCATCGTCGGAGCCGCCGCTGCCCGATCCGCTGTCGTCGGTACCCCCGTCGTCGTCGTTCCCGTCGTTGTCGGAGCCGCCGTCATCTGTGCCGCCGCCGTCATCGTTGTCGTCGGGCATGATCTCGTCGTCGTCGTAATCCTGGTCCCACCATTCGGGATCGCCGTCAGACGGGTCATCACCGTTGAGGGTGTCCTTAGCCGGAGACCACGTGCCGTCCTCGTTTTGCTGATACCATTCCAGAAAGTCGGGCGTATCCTCGCCGTCATCATCGGTCCCCGTTATATCGCCGTCGGTGCCGGCAACGTCATCGGCCCCCACAACATCATCGGAAGCGATGGGCGCGGGATCCACTGGACCGTCAACGATAAAGTCCTCGAATTTCGGTTCGTCATTACCTGTATGTGTTCCTTCGTCGTCGACGGGTGGATTGATCTGTTGGTCGAACAGGTCGGAGCCCTGAGGACGCGGTTCGGTCGGCTTGTCGAACTTGGCGTCACCGCCGCCGGTCGATTGGCCGGGATTCGGCGGTCCGGTTTGCCCGTTGACGGGCGTTTCGGTGACGTCGATCTCGCCGGGACCTTCAAATTTGCTGGGATCGTCAAACTCGAATGCGTCGCCATCCGCCAATGAGTACTGATCAAAGAGATCCTTCTCGATATCCGCATCTTTGAGGGCCTCACTGAGTTTGTCGCCGAACACCTTATTCGGGTCTTGAAACGGCCCAAGATCTTCCTGAACCTCTTTGGAGTTCAGCCAAAGGATGCTTAGCCCCGCGTCCTCAAAAACGTCGTAGCCGAGTTTGGCGGCATTGTAATATGCGGTGGGATCACCCGTAACCACGCCGATCGCGGTTTCGGCCGCGTCGATGATTGCGTTCGTGTGCTCGGTGTTCAGGGCAGTCAAGTTGTCCGCTCCCTGGAACACCAACTCCTTAACGGTCTCCTGGGCCGCCACCTTGGCGAACTCACCGGTA
>CALFYU010000431.1 GCA_937952455.1 uncultured Planctomycetaceae bacterium | reverse complement strand
TACGATGATTTCACGTTGCGGTTTGAGTTCAAACTGACACCGGAAGCCAACAATGGAATCGGTTTGCGAACTCCGTTGACCGGAGATCCAGCCTATGAAGGCTTGGAAATTCAGATTCTCGATGATTCGGCGAAGCGTTATCGACAGATTTCAGCCGTAAGTCACCATGGTTCCCTCTACGGAGTTGCCGCAGCCGAACGCGGACATTTAAAGCCAGTGGGCCAGTGGAACAGAGAGGAAATTGTCTGCGATGGTGATAAGCTGCAAGTCAAACTGAATGGCGTCGTCATCCTCGATATAAAACTCGACCAAACAGGAACCGGAATCACGCCCGACGGCAAGCCTCACCCCGGACTCCAGCGACGAAGCGGCCATATCGCACTGCTGGGGAACAATTCAGAAGTCGAATTTCGCAATCTGCGGATTCGGGAACACAAATACGTCGTTCCCACGACGGCGAAGGAAATCCCCGCGACCACAGGCGAGTGGATCGACTTGTTCAACGGCCAAAACCTCGACGGCTGGAACGTGATCAACCGGGGGGATTGGACAGTAACGGATGGTATCATCCGGGGCACGGCCCCCGTCGGGCAACGGAAGTGGATCGGTTTCGAGACGAAACGGGTCTACGGCGACTATGAATTGCGCTTCGAGTACCGCTTATCGCGCGGTGGCCAAGGCCGAGTGTTGTTGCACGCGGATTCGGGCCGCCGCCCGGGGATCGGTCCCGTCTTTGCCCAAGTGCAACTGGTGGACAACGATGCAAAGTTTCCCACCCGAAAGGGAGCGCAACCCCCCCAGCCGAATAAACAAAACGGCGGGCTGAACGGACTTGTCGCGCCCGCGCGGGCGGCCGGTTTTCCGATCAAAGAACAGGACGGCCGGCCGGCAGGCGACTGGAACAGCATGGCAATCCGCACCGTCGGCCTGCACGTGACGATCACGCTCAACGGCGTGCAAGTCGTCGACTCATTGATTGATAAAACGTCCGGTTTTCAAAATCGGTTGAAACAGAATGCTAAACGCTTTGCCAAGCTGAAAAAAACGACCGGTAATATAAAATTCTGCGCGACAAACAAGACGCTTGAGTTCCGCAACATCCGCATTCGGAAGTTGAGCGAATCCGGAAGCGAAACGGTGACGTTGCCGCAGCGAAAAACCGACCACGACGTTGAGGTGGCCCGCTGGGTGTTGAACGCCGGCGGCCGCGTCGCGGTGCAAACGCAACAGCAAAACCACGTGTCGCTCGCTCCCGGTGACGCCCTTCCCCAAGGCGACGTCGTGCTCACAGAGGTCGATTTGTCGCGAAACGCGAAGATCACCGATGCACTTTTGGGAAATCTGCCGCCGGCACCTGATCTGGTCCAGCTCGATCTCAGCGACACGAAGATCTCCGATGCCGGGGTCGAGCACCTGGTGCGGTTGCCGAAGTTGGAGCAATTGATTCTCAGCCGGACGAAAGTCACCGACAATTGCGTCGAGTCGTTGGCCGGAATTCCTAATCTCAAACAATTGCATTTAGCGGGCACCGACGTCACCGACCGAGCATTGGCGGACCTCAGTACTTTAACCGGGCTGGAGGAGCTTCGACTCGGGTTCACGAATGTGGGGGACGACGGAGTGCAGCACCTTGGGGGACTCGAGCACCTTAACTCTCTGTGGCTGGAAAAGACGGCGGTGACCGATACGGGTCTAGCAACGCTGCAGAGGTTAGTCGGCCTTCAGGAATTGAACATTCGCGTCACCGACGTTTCGCGCGAGGCCGTTGCAAAGTTCCAAGTGGCGGTGCCGGATTGCGACGTTCTGGGCGAGGCGCGGACGCAAGAAATCGCCACCCATCATCAAGGCATCTTTGAAGGGATCGATCTGCAGATCAAAGCGATCAAAGAAATGCTGGCCGCCCAGCGTGACCACGGCGCGTTCGGAGATCCGCCCGATGTCGAACAGATGAAACGATTCGTTCAAACCGAAGTCGCCCGCCGCAAGCAGGCCGGCCAGATCCATCCCAATGTGAATATCAACATCGGCGTCAGGGAGGGCGGAGAGATCGGCGGCGTGGGAATTGGCGGCGGGTTTGGCGGTGGCGGCGGGTTTGGCGGCGGAACAAAATGATTCGGACAACGCGCGCGGGACCCCACGCGCGGCGAGGAATGACGGTTTATGCTAATAATCTGCTGCCCCGGCTGCGGGGTAAAACTCAAAATTCGCCCCCGGATGTTCAACCGCAAAGGAAAGTGCCCGCGTTGCGGACAGCGGTTGCGGGTCGAGCCGCGCGGCTATGTCGTACACGCCACGATCACCGCTGACGATGTGGTTTCTCAGCATCGTGAAAAGGCGTCGTGATGATGAAACCCTATTGTGCCGCGCAGGTTTGTTCGGCTTGATTATAGTAGGCTTCGGAATCTTCCACGCAGGCCAGCCGGCGGCCGTTTTTCCGAAAGATCGCCGATCGGGCGATGCCCCATTTTTCCAGCCGGTAACGCAGCGACGTTGCGAGCACGCCCAGGCCATATTTCACGCTGCGGCGAAAATTGATCGACGACGCTTCCTCGAAGTATCGCGTCGGGCAGGAAATCTCGCCGAAGCGGAACCCCTGGAACATCGCCTGAGCCAACATCTGGTTGTCGAAGACGAAGTCGTCTGAATTCTCCTGCAATGGGAGACTTTCGAGTACTTTCCGAGAAAACGCCCGGTAACCGGTGTGATACTCAGAAAGCTTGTGCCCCTGCATGGCATTCTGAAATGCGGTCAGAAACCGATTGGCGACGTACTTATAGCGGGGCATTCCACCCGCCAGGGCGCCGATTCCCAAAATCCGCGAGGCGAGCACGACGTCGAACTCGTCCGAGGTGATCATGCTGGCCATGGCGGTCACCAGACGCGGACTATACTGATAGTCGGGGTGCAGCATCACGACCACGTCCGCACCGAGTTTGAGCGCCTCGTTGTAGCAGGTTTTTTGATTCCGGCCGTAACCGTAGTTGGAATCGTGCACGTACGTGTGAATGCCCAGCGATTGTGCGAGCCGGACGGTCTCATCGGAACTGGCGTCATCGACCAACAAGATGTCGTCGACGACGTCGTGCGGGATGGCGTCGTAGGTTCGCTGAAGAGTCTTGGCGGCGTTATAAGCCGGCATCACGACGACGATTTTTAGGTTGTTTAACATCAGTGGTCCCTGCCGCCGGTGGTACTCGACGGCGATGGCCGTTCTCGACAAATCGCCCGGCCGCCATACGCCGGAAAGAATCCGCGTCTCGACGTGGCCCGACACTCGGATGTGATCTGACCGGCCTGCCGCGGCCGAGAAAGAGAAATGGTTTCAAAATCGGATGGCCATCGGCGCCCCGCCGGGAACGGTGCCTCCGATTTGCCGGGGTGACTTCGAGATAGTTCGACTTCCAAAAAAAAGAGGCGTGCCTCTGTTTGCCATTATGAGATTCGCGTCAAACTTATGTCAATTGTCACGCGGTTTTTCGGCGACCACCAGGAACTGCCTCCCGTACCACCGCCACAGCAGCGGCAGCTTGAGGTACAGGCGGATCAACCACAACGGTGACGGTCGTTGTCCAACCATGGTGTAGGGCAGAAAGCGATCGATACACTCGGTCACCCGGAAACCCTCCATCACCAACAACTCCCGCAGCGAGCGCTCCGTCAGGGGCAGGTGATGATCCCAGAAGTCCCAATAGGTGCCCGGCAAATACCGGATGTTGGGGCCGAGGCAAATCAGTTTCCCACCGGGACGCAGACAACGGAATGCCTGGCGAACGGTGTCCGCCAATTGCTGCTTCTTAAACAAATGCTCAAAAAAGTTGCTGGTGAATACGATGTCCAAACTCTCATCACTAAGCTCCCACGCCGTCGAGCAATCCTGGCATAAGAACTTCACCGACGCCGCCAGCTTGTGTGTCGCATCGGGGTTCAGGTCCATGCCCAGTTTTTTGGCCGCGACAACGTGGTTAATGAATTCGCCCCAACCACACCCCAGATCCAGGACGGTGGCATCGCGCGGGATGTACTTTTGAAAGAAGTCCGCCGTCAGGATCCGCCAAAGCCGCTGTCGGTACGCCTCCAACGGCGTGAACCGCAGCGCGTATTCCTTTTGCAGCTCGGCTTGTATGTCCACCTGAAATCCCCTTGAGGGTCAAGCCGTTGAAAACGAACCCCGCGCCGCCGCCAACGCTTTGCGCGGCGCTGCCCATGATTGCTCAGCGGGGGGTGTTGACGGTATTCGTGTCTTCCGCTGCTTCGTCACCAGCCGTCGGCTCAACGTTGTCGGTTGGGATCGCCGCTGCGAGTGTGTCATACATGTCTTCCAGCGCTACGATCCGCTCCTCCAAATAGCCGAATTTCCGGCGGTCCTTGGCCGTTTGGGCCAACCGCTCGGCCAACAGGTCGTCTTTAATCAGCAGCTTCTGGAAAAAAATCATCAACAGCGTGCACAGGTATTTGCGGCCCATAACGCTCAGCCGCAAATTGGAACTGCCCCAGGTGCGGCCGTACCAACTGATGGGGATTTGCGCGATGTTGTACTTGCGGATCACGGCGCTGAGCGACATCTCAATCGTGATATTAAAATGGCTCGCGCGGTACGGTCCGCAATCGCGAATCACCTCGGCGCGGTAGGCCTTAAACGCATTGGTGACGTCGTTGAACGGCATGAAGAACATCAATTGGATACAGCGGTTGACGATGCGGTTGACGATCAGCTTGAACTTCGGGTAGTTCTCAACCTTGCTTCCCCGTATGAACCGCGACCCGAACACGCAATCGTAGCCCTCTTCGATTTTTCGATAGTAGCCCACCACATCCTGGGGATCGTCGGACAAGTCGGCCATGTAGATGACGATCACGTCGCCCGTGGCCGCTTCCACCCCAGCGCGGACGGCGCGGCCGAATCCCCCGGGCGGCGTGCGGCTGACGATGCGGATGCCCCGGTCCTGCTGCATCCGTTCGCGGACCACCGCTTCCGTTCCATCGCTGCTATTGTCGTTGACAACGATGATCTCGTAGGGCAGCCGGTGCTCTTTGCCGACGGTCTTTTGCAACTCATCGAGGCAATTGCCGATGTTCTGCTCTTCGTTATGCGCCGGAACGACGATGGAAAGCTTCATGATCAAATACTCTACGCGCCAACTTGCTCCAGTGCCTGATGGCGCTGCACACCGCCGCAACCGGGATCTGAAGACGGGTTCGAATCGCCGCAAAAGTCTCTCGCCCCGGCAAGACAATCGCCGCACGATCGTGGGGCCGTACGATGAACGTATCGGAATCGGCGAGACCGTGCAACGTCTTTACGGGCGTCAGTAACGATCGTAGGAGATCGTTTCAAAACAGACGTTGTCTCGATTTGTATTATACCGCTTATGGCGATTGAAACGGCCGGTGGCGACCGCTGACAATCCCCGAAACACGCGATGTGGGCGGCGATGAACTCACCCAAGGACGTTTTTCAGGTCATCGTGATGATCGGTTAGCCACGCATGGACGTCTTCCACAATCGTCCGTACCGAATGCCGGGCGCTCCAGCCAAATTCTTCCGTGACGCGCCGAGCATCGGTCAAATAGATTCTCAGGTCCACGCCATGCGTTTCAGGAACCGCCGCGATATCGACCCTGTTGCCGGTCACGTCCCGGCACAATTCCGTCAGCTCGCACAGCGAAGCCGAGACGCCATTTCCGCCCCCGACATTATACACGCGTCCATCCCACAATTGCGGTGATTCGATCTGGCGGCACAACAATTCGAACAAGTCGTCGATGTGCAACATGTCCCGGACCTGTTTGCCCTGACCGCCGAAACCGATGTACTGCAGCGGCTGGCCGAAGTGATGGCGGGCCACCCACAGCGTGACGACTCCCTGATCGACTTTGCCCATCTGCCACGGCCCGGCCAGAATGCCGCAGCGATTGATCAACCCACGGAGACCGCTGTTGAAAACATACTCCTGAATCAGCAACTCGCTCGACAGTTTGCTGGCGCCGTAGTACGAACGGGCCCCGCTCAGCGGAAACTCTTCAGCGACGCCGTGCTTGGAAAACCCCGGCACATCCGCGGCCGCCTCCCAGCAGAAACGCGTCTCGCACTCCTTGTAGGGCAGGGCATTGAGCGGGGCGATCGGGTACACCCGGCTGGTGCTTAGAAATAAAAAGGCGGCTGCGCGCTTTCGGGCGGCTTCCAGGCAATTGATGGTTCCGGCGAGGTTGGTATCCAACACATAGCTCGGTGAGCCCGAGTTGCGCGCTGGGACCGACGGCGCCGCCGCTCAGTCGATCAGCAAGTCGAAGTCGTGGCGCCTGTCCAGGTCGTCCGCGACGCGAATGTCGACGTGCTCAAACGCGACGCCCGCGTCGCGCAGCCGCGGAAGATTCAATTCGCCACCGCGGCGTTGGAGGTTGTCCGCCGCGATGACGGTCGCGTGCGGCAACCGCCCTTGGAACAAGAGCGCCAAGCTCGACCCCACAAAGCCGGCGCCGCCAGTGATCAGAATGCGATCGAATTGCATAGGGAACCCGTCCTGGCGAATTGTCGTGACCTGAACGTGGCCGGAGAACTATCGGCCCGGCAGATGCCGCGCGCGATGTGAATTGTAGATCTCTTCCAACGTCCGCCGCAGATCATAGGTGTGTGACCAATCGGGATAATGTGTGCTGAAGCGGCCAGTGTCGCTGATATACCAGATGTGATCGCCGACGCGGTTTTCGTCGCTGTAGGTGACGTTCATCGTGTTGCCGCTGATTTCCTCACACAATGCGATCGCCTCCTGCATCGAGCAATTACAAAAGCGGCCGCCGCCGGCATTGTATACTTCGCCCGAGCGCGGGTTTTGATAGAAATGCCAGAACATATTCACAAGGTCGTGCGAGTGGATATTGTCCCGGACCTGTTTGCCCTTATAACCGAAAATCGTATATTCCGTTCCGGTGATCGCGCATCGCATGAGGTACGACAAAAACCCGTGCAGCATCGTTCCGGAATGCCCGGGGCCGGTCAGGCACCCGCCGCGAAAACAGGCGGTCGACAACCCGAAATACCGGCCGTACTCCTGAACCAGCACGTCGGCCGCCACTTTCGACGCGCCGAACAGCGAATGCTTGGTGTGATCGATCGACATGTTTTCATCGATGCCGCTTTCGAAGTAAGGATGGTCCTTGGCCACTTCCCAGCGGGTTTCCAACTCCACCAGCGGCAGGGAGTTCGGATTGTCCCCATAGACTTTGTTCGTGCTGGTAAAAATGAAGACCGCGTCAGGGCAATGTTGCCGCGTGCATTCGAGCAACGTCAGCGTGCCGTTGGCATTGACGGTGAAGTCGGTCTGCGGATCGCGGGCCGCCCAATCGTGCGACGGCTGCGCGGCGGTATGCACCACCAACGAGATGTCGCTTCCATATTCGGCAAACACAGCGGCCATCCCTTCGCGATCGCGCACGTCGAGATCGTGGTGCCGATATTCAGCAATGGTCTCCTCGAGTTCGCGGCGGCTCCAGGAGGTCGACGCGTCGGGGCCGAAGAATTCCCGGCGCATGTCGTTGTCGATGCCCACGACGCGAAATCCTTGACCGCTGAAAAACCGGGTCGTTTCCGCTCCGATCAATCCGGCCGAACCGGTAACGATCACAGTACGCATTAATTAACTCAATCTCCGCCCGCCGACTCGGCAATTTCGTTGGGAAACCGGCTTCTGCGATATACCTCTATCCATCATCACCGAGCCAGGCATGTTCGTTCAAACGCAAACGGCGTGATTTTCGGGATGTCATAGAACTTTACCACACCTCGCGGTGGGTGCAGCCGGCAGATCGGCGGGGGGAGAATGACAGGCTGATCCGACTCCGAGGAATGTTCCGATCGTAGAACCAGTGTCAAAACCCGGTTGCGCCGGTTCGTGAAACTGTTGTCCAAGTGTGGGCGTGACGCGTTAGAGGGTTTTGAAACCAGTTGCAGACACTATATTGCGGCAGCTCGTCAGGCGACGGGGCGCTGAGGGGACAACGGGGCACACTCCGCGAAAAAAGGACTCGCGCCCGGATGACGCAAGTCCTTTCATTTCATAGTGCCGAAGGTGGGACTTGAACCCACACGGGGTTTACCCCCACTGGATTTTGAATCCAAAGGAGGGCTATTCTGACGGCGCGCGTCCTAAACTTCAAGCTTGATTTGCCAGTTTCTGGTTTGCGAGAATGCACCCCAGTTTAGCGGGCTGTCAGATGCATTTAGGGACAACAGAGGGACAACGGTGTTAAAATTTTAACACCAAGGTCTCCGGGTGATAGATTTTTTAGCGGGATAGGGTAGCTCCCGAACCGCCGGAACCCCACCGGCTTTCCCGCCCACTTTCAGTTGGGGAGCCATAGGGGAATGGCGATGACGACGGATTGGAATTTTGAAGGCGCTAACGAGCTACGGCAGAGGTTTTTCCAGTCAACGAACACGGCCGAGCCTGGTCAAGAGTGCCAAAGAGCATGTTTTGTCGAACTTTATGATTTGCTTTGCATCGCTGCGTATGTCGAAACCGTGAAGCAATTCGGCCTGAATCGCGATGATGGGCTTCTTCGCGATCAGGATGATCTGACAGCCTTTTACACCGCGTACAAGGAGCGGTTGAGTAGTCTGCCACATCCACCGCTAATCCGAAGTGTCACAGATCTTAGCAATGCCTGCCACAAGGCGCTTGGCCCTCTGATGTCTATAGCACTGATGAAAGGGGAAATCTCTAAATTACGCTGGTCCCAGAATGAAGATGCATTTCTGCAATTCGAGAAAAATGGACATTTGGCACTCATAAGTAAATTCGACGCCAGCCAGATTTTGAGGGTATTGCGAACGGCAATGTTGGAGTTTTCGTCAGGGAATGACTCCTTTCCTCGCGTTCCTTGTATTGAGATCATAAATGACGTGGACCGTGCGATTGCGGAGATTCAAAAGATCGCTTACTTGTGCAAAAACCGTCCTAAGTCGTCGGAGACAACCGAGGTTTCGCAGCCTAAACAAAAGGACGTCGAAAAGTTTGTCTTCCGACCAAGGGGGGACGTTTTTGAAATCGCCGGATTCGGAGAGCATGGACTTCTTTCTAACCTCGCCGGGCTGAGACGGCTTCACCGCCTAGTGAGGAACCCCGGCCGGGGCATCAAAATGGTCGAACTTGTCGCCGAGGAGAACTCGGAGGGTCTTCACGGCGATAGTCACAGTCAGCAGCCCGCGTTGGACCGACATGCCCTTAGCGAGTTAAACGATCGCCTCAGTGAGGCCCAAGCAGATTGGGACCGAGCCAAGACTGCCGGAGACTTTACACAGGCTGACCTCCTCCAAAGGGAGATTGTCGAAATACGCTCTATTGTTCGAACGTCTACCGGTCTGGGAAATCACCCACGAGACCTGAACAACCCCATCAATAAACTGCGCCCCCAGATAAGCGGATCTCTCAACACCGCGTACAAAAAATTGCGAATCTGCAATCCACCGCTTCAGAAGATTGCAGAACACTTCGAGCAAACGGTTTCCAGCAAAGGGGATACGTTTATTTACGATCCTCGGACTGCAGCCCCGAGTTGGCTGACCGACAATTTGTAAGATCAAATCTTACTTAGTAAGACGAAATCTTATGCCGTTTCCTGTGAACGCCAGGCAGTCACAGTGACTGCCATAATAAGCCAGCACTTCACAGGAGACGAAATATGTCCTCCCCTGCCTCCGTTCCCCTGGGCGCACTTCTCGACATTGACCAAGTCGCCGAGCGACTGAAGTGTTCTACCCGACATGTTTCCCGCCTCGCCCGCTCTGGCCGGATGCCTCGCCCATTAAAGCTTGGGGCTCTTGTGCGTTGGTCGCCAACCGCAATCGATCGCTGGATCGCCAACGGCTGTCCCTACTGCGAGTCGGAGGCGTCGGGATGCACCTAGATCTGCCAATCGACGACCTCGTCCGCGTCGCCGTACGGGAAACGCTCGACACCATCCGGGCCGACGAAGCCGCATTTCCCGCCGATAGGCTGGCTTTATGGGAACCCGACGCGGCCGCTGCTGTCGGGATCAAGCCGCATGCCCTCCGTGACCTTCGAAGGAAGGGCCTTATCGTCGGCAGCCGCCTTGGCGGGCGGATCGTTTACACGCGGGAATCCCTCGTCAAGTTGCTCGAAGATCAGCGGCAGGAGGGGGGCTCGTGAAACGCAAACGACGATTCTGGTCGTGCCGCCGCTTCGGCCCTCATGGCGTGCACGTCCGCCTCGCAAAACTGTGCGGGCGGTGCGGTGGCTGTGACCTCGAGGAGACGGTCAAGCGTCCGAGCGTCGCGGCGCTGATCAATCATGCGGTCGCGGATGACCATAGGGACATCGCTTTACAGGGCGAACAACAAGAAATCATCCAACAGAAAACCCCGCCGGCCAATGCCAAGCGGGGCTTCTGTGAGATGGAATCATTCAAACCGATGATAGCCAAGGCAGATTCAAAAGTCATCTCAATTTTTGCCGTTGTTCGCTACTTGAAGCAAGTCGCCTACGAGAGTTGCCGCCGATGCTCCAGCAATGGGCTTGCCGGCGGAGTCGACACGGTATCGCGCCCGTGGTGCGTTGAGCGGTTGGCTGGCTCCCCAGTTGACTGCATCGCGGGGGGCCATGATGTCAAGTGACACGGCAACTGCCGATCCGCGATTACAAGTCGAAGCGTTGTTGCGACCGCACCACATTGAACAACTCCGTTCGAGTGGTCTATCGGACGAAACGATCGTAGCTTGCGGCTTTTACTCTGAGCACAAACACGCGGCGATATGCAGCATCCTGGACAATACGCGTATCAAGAAGAGTTGCGGCATGGCACTGGTTTTCCCGTTCTTCGATTTACGAGGGGAAAAGACTGGATACAAGCGGGTTAAGCTCGACAACCCCAGGACGGACAAATCGGCGTCTAAAGACAAGCCGATCAAATATGAGTCTCCCGTTCAAAGGTCCAATCCCGTTTACTTCCCGCCGCTGCCGATTCTCGCCGAGGCGATCGCCGATTCGTCCCAACGCATCATTATCACGGAAGGTGAGAAGAAAGCGGCCAAAGCCTGCCAAGAGGGATTTGCCACAATCGGCCTTGTGGGGATCTGGGGATGGAAACAGCGGGATTGCGACGTCCTCAATTCCCAACTGCAAGAGATCAGTTGGAAGGGCCGGGAGGCCATCATCTGTTTCGACAGCGATGCTGCCGACAACGAACAAATCAGCAATGCGGAATCGCGATTGGGCGAGCGACTTAAGATTGCCGGCGCCAACGTGCGGGCCGTCCGCCTGCCACAATCGGATGATGGCCCGAAAGTCGGATTGGATGACTTTCTCATTACCCATGCCGTTGGCGATTTGCACAAACTGATCAATGCGTCCACCGAGCCGGAAAAGCCGAAATCCGTTGGAAAGATCGAGGCCCGCAAACTCGATCCGATGACAACCGCGAACAAGTTCCTCAAAACTCACGCCATGCAGGGGCAAAAACGGATTCTGCATTTTTGGCGGGACGAATGGTACGCCTTCAACAAATATGTTTACCGCAAACTCACAACGCCGGAACTACGGGCACGAATCGTTAAGCATATCGACGGAGTTGCGTTCAACATCACGGCAGGGGCGATCAATAACACACTCGAATGTCTGCGAGCCATCTGCATCATTCCCGACCGCCGCGCGATGCCGTCGTGGCTGCGCAAAAAGCAGCCGTTCCCCGCCACCGAATGCCTCGTGACGAAAAACACAATAATTCACTTGCCCACGATGGAGACGGTGGAGAATGATCCTGACCTCCTTACTGTCAACGCAGTCGATTTCGAATACGACCCCACCGCCCAGTGCCCACAGTGGATCACGTTTCTCGAGACCGTTTGGGCCGATGATCGGGAGTGCATCAATACCCTGCAAGAGATATTTGGCTATCTGCTCTTGCCGGATACGTCGCAGCAAAAAATCTTCCTTCTCGTTGGTCCTCGACGATCGGGAAAAGGGACCATTGGTCGCTTGATCCATGAACTGATCGGACCGGATAACGTCTGTAATCCCATATTGGGGAGTCTACAGGGCGAATTCGGACTGCAACCTCTCTTGGGCAAGACTGTCGCATTCGTCGGCGACGTGCGCCTTTCAGGCCGTAACGATGTGTCCATCATTGCCGAGCGGTTGTTGAGCATTAGCGGCGAGGATGGACAGAGTGTCAATCGTAAACACTTACCAATGGTCAACGTCAAATTACGGACTCGTTTTGTGCTGGCGACCAACGAACTTCCGCGATTCTCCGACGCGTCGGGAACGATTTCTAGCCGATTTGTAATCCTCAGATTCAAAAAATCGTTCTTCGGCCGCGAAGACATCAGATTAACGGACAAACTCAAGACGGAGTTACCGGGAATCCTCAATTGGGCCATTACCGGCTACAAGCGACTAAACGAGCGAGGTCGGTTCCTCCAACCGGAATCATCCAATGACGTCATTGAGGAGATGGAGGAACTCGCGTCCCCCATGACCGCATTTCTTCGCGAATGCTGTGAGGTCGTGCCGGGGGCACAGACGCCGGTCGACGACGTGTGGGTTGCGTGGCGGCGCTGGTGCGCTCGCGTGGGCCGAAAAGAGGGCACCAAACAGACGTTCGGCCGAGATCTCGGCGCCGCTGCACCGGGTGTAGAGGTGAAGCAAAAAAGGGCGCTTGGCGGACGTCTTCGCGTCTACGAGGGTCTGCGACTGATCGAGACGGCGGAGAAAGAACTGGACGTACAAGGTTCGCATTTTTAGCGAGGTGTCACGCAGTGTCACGCGAGACAAACAATTGCACGTGTAGAGAGATGAAATCTGGCAAATTAAAAAGCGCATAAGAAGCACAATAGGACGTCCCGCGTGACACCGCGTGACGTTCTCCCCCAAGAGTCGTCATATGCCTCACACGTGAGCTGACTGTGACCTCAACTGTACGGCGCGGCAATTCCATTCGGGCATAACCATCGGATCAATACGGGACTGAAGAAAATTAATCCTTCGCCAGACTTCCAAATTTGCAGCCGAGCGACGAGTCGACCCCACGTGAACCCAAAATGCGAAATTCACGGGTTTTCGACGCAAACAGCGGTAGGCAAAGGGTGTTCGTGGACAACTAAAGAGGCCGCCACTGGGAGACTCGACCCAAGTACCCGATACGAAGTCAAAAAATGAAGAAACAAGAAGCCGAAATCCTGTTCAGCATGTTCCGCCGGATGGGCGCCATCGTGGCGACGGAGAACGACCGTCTCCGCCGCAAGGCGCGCTCGACGCGACATCC
>CALFYU010000430.1 GCA_937952455.1 uncultured Planctomycetaceae bacterium | reverse complement strand
TCACCGGCGACTTCGACGGATCCGTATAACCATTTTCCGCCCGGTTTGAGGATGAACGACTCGCGAATCCGTTCGTGAACTCCCAGGCGCTCAAAGATGCGGACCGAGGCGGGCAACAACGACTCGCCGATGTGGAAACGGGGAAAGTGCTCGCGCTCGATGACCGCGACGTCGTGGCCGTTTTGCGCCAAAATCGTGGCCGCGGTACTGCCGGCGGGGCCCGCGCCGATGATCACAACGTCATGTTGCGTATGCATCCGGATGATTCCTTAGGTCGGTAATATCTGTGCCTGCTAATGGGTGATTCGGATAGCGCATGCCTGAGAGGGGAATCCGCGCGAATGCGCGGGGCGGGAGTGTATCGAGTTGCCGCCGGCGCGGGAACCGTGATTTTCCGCCGCAGCGCGCATCTCAATTCGAACACTTCGCCTCGCGTGATGCATACATTTTAAGATGCGGCGCGCAAAACCATTTCATTCCGGCCGCTGCGTCTTTTTTGGGAGGCTCCTGATGGGGAATTGAGCGCGAACCGTGTGGCAGTTATGCTGAAATTGAAATGGACTCCCCATGTGTCCGAATGACGGACACGTGATTAACCTCGCGCAACGGCGCAACGATCGCCAAGGAATCCGCCATGCCCAAAACGATCAAGGTCGGACTGTTAACGCACGCTGAGGGCGCTCACGTGGAATCGTACTTGTCCGCACTGGCGGCGGCTGAAGCTTGCGGCGAAGTCGTGCTGGGAGATCCGGATGGACATTGGGAGAAGGATGCGCGGCGGATTCTGGGTGACAAACTGACCGCCGTGCGACGCGACCATAAGACGGTGCTGGAACAAGACCGCCCCGAAATGGTGCTGGTGACGATGGAAGCCCGCTTGGCGCCGGCCGTGATCGATGCGGCGCTTGAGGCGGACTGCCACGTCTTTGCGGAGAAGCCGTCGTGCATAAGCCCGCAGGAATTTGAGCCGCTCATTCAAAAGGCGGACAGCCGGCATCGGCATTTGATGTTAGCGCTGGCCAATCGTCTGAATCCGGAGATGGCGGCGGCGCGGCAAATGGTGGCGGACGGGGTGATCGGCAAGATCTTTGGATTGGAGATGCATCTGATCGCCGATCAAACGCGGCTGACCCGACCCGCTTATCACGACAAATGGTTCGCGCACAAAGACCGCGCGGGGGGCGGACATTTGATCTGGTTGGGAATTCATTGGCTCGATCTGGCGATGTACATTACGTCTGCAAACATCACCGAAGTGGCCGGATTCACAGCCAACGTCGGCGGGCAGCCGTTGGATGTCGAAGATTCCGCGGTGGCTGCTCTCAAGTTCGACAACGGGACGCTGGGCACGCTGACGTCGGGATATTATCTCGACAAGAAATACCATTCGCACATCAAAATCTGGGGCTCTAACGGGTGGTTGCAGTTGCAACCGATGGAGGACAACCCGCTCACTTGGTACCGTAGCGACGGTCCGCGCGGCGGCATGGTTCAGGTGTGGGACGGTTCAAAGCAGCCGCGCGGTTATACGCCGTTTGTGAAAGCGGCCGTCAAGGCGTGTGCCGAGATGAGCGACCCGCCGATCACCAGCGCGGACAGCTTGCGGGCGATCAAGACGGTGTTCGCGATTTACGATTCCGCCGCGACGGGTAAAGCGGTTCGCGTATGAATTGTCGCGCGGCACCCACGTGCTACCATCCGGGCCAGGGTTCGTCGTTGCGAACGTAGTGGCCGTTGCGAAAATCGCTGAAGAAATGCGCGAGCATGGGGTGGTCAATCGGCCGTCCGCTGGGATCGGCCGTCAGGTTTTCCGCGGCGGCATAAGTGCAAGTCAGCGAACCGTGGACCAGCACGTGATACCAGGGCTGATTGCGGTCCGGTTGCGTTTGGTTTTTGCAGTACCAGGCGTCATCTGCCTGACAGAATTCGTCACGCCCGACGACCACGCCGCGATATCCGTACCTGCGGTGACGGACCAACTGGCCGGGTTCAAAGATCGGCCGTGGGGGTGGCTTGATGGCGATCATGGCTGGCCCGTGATTCAGCGGGTGACGTGATTCGGTTTCGTGTGCGACGAACGACATCATATCACGGTGCGGGCTTCGGCGTCCAATCGTGGGTTTGCGCGGCGATTCGATGCGCAACCGCTGCCGCTTTTAGTGGGGAGCCGTTGAATTTCCGTGATGAAACGAGGAGGGCCTATGCGCAGGTCGGTTTGTACGGTGATCGTCGTTCTGTGTGCGCCGCTGTTCAATCTCGCCGACGCGGCGCCGCCTGTGGCGGTCGTGACGGGGCCAACCGGGGGTGTGCCGGGGGACATTCTGGTGCTGGACGCGTCGGAATCGGACGCGGATTTTTTTGCCTGGAGCGTGACCCCGCAATTGCCGGGCGGGCGGCCGACGATTTTGGTATTGGAGGACGGCCGCAAGTGCCTGGTGGCGAGTGTGCCGGGGGTCTACCACGTGTTTTTGGCGTGCAGCAACGCCGAGGGGATCGACCAGACGCTGTGGACGCTGACCATCGGCGACGCTCCGGCTCCGGTGCCCGTGCCGCCGGGACCGAATCCGCCCGCGCCGCCCGCCCCGGACGGCATCCCGGACGGGGTGTTTCACATTTCGCAGTTGGTGTTCGACTTGGCGATGCACGTCGAGTCGGTGCATCGCGCCGCCCAGGCGCACGCGCTGGCGGATGCGGCGGACGCGGTGGCGGCATCGATTGCGGCGGGAACGCTGCAAAAGCCACAAGAGATACTGCGAGCGATTTTGGCGGCCAACAATGCGGCGCTGGGACCGTCGATGCTGGCCTGGACGCCGTGGGGTACGGCGGTCGGCTTGAAACTGCAGGAGCTTTACCGGGCCGGACGCTTGGCGCAGCCGGCGGATTGGTCGGTGGCGTTGAGAGAGATCGCCATCGGCTTGCGTGCCGTCAAGTGAGCCGCCGCGATGCCGGAGGATTTTCTTCGGATCGGGAGGGCGAAGCTCCTGCTGAGCTGTGCTGCGCGTGGAGATTTTATTGGTTCATTGCGGCTCGGCAGGAGCCTCGCCGGTTCGTGGATTGGGAAGCTCGAAGGTCTTGAATGGTCGGTGACATGCACGAGGAAACGAAATTGAGCGGGCGTTGGAAAGCGGCGATCGCGGCGGCGATTGGAATTTCGGTCGCGGGATTGACGATCTCGATCACGACATCGGTCGACGTCGACGTGGCGATCACGCCTGCGGAAGTGCGCCAAGGTTGGGCCGGTCCCGCGGCGGTGCGGGCGGCGCGGCCAATCGTGGAGGGGATGCCCAAGTTCCGCATCGTGGGTGCCGCTCGGGACAACGAGCGGGCCAACGTGCGGCTTTGGGAATTCGCCAAAGCGATCAATGGTGGGCGTCATTTGCCGAATACGCCGCAGCAGGTCGGCGACTGCGTGAGTTGGGGCGCGAAGCATGCGGTTGACTATTTGCAATGCGTGCAGATCGCCCGCGGGCCGCCCGCGAGCGACTTTCGTCCATCGTTCGCGCCGTATTTTTACGGCGTCTCGCGGGTGCTGATCGGCGACGGTCGGATATCGGGGGACGGTTCGGTCGGCACCTGGGCGGCCGACGCGGTGCGGCGGTCCGGCGTGCTGCCGGCGGATCACGACGGGGTGCCGGATTACAGCGGACGCGTCGCCCGTAAGTGGGGACGCAGCGGTCCGCCGGAGGAGTTTGTCGAATTCGCCCAACAATTTCCCGTGCGGACGGTGGCCCCGGTGCGATCGGCGGCCGATGTGCGGGATGCGGTGTGCAACGGCTATCCGGTGACGATCGCGTCGGACTGGGGGGGACGGATGCAGCCGGCGGTCGTCGATGGACGGCTTGTCAACGAGCGGCGCGGGCACTGGAATCATCAAATGTGCATCATCGGTTACGACGGCCAAACCGGCCGCGAGCCGTATTACTACGTGTTGAACTCTTGGGGCGCGGCGGCGCATGGAACGCCGCCGGACGATGCGCCGCCGGGTGGTTTTTGGATTCGTGAAAAAGATGTCGAATACATCGTGGCGCAGGGAGACTCATTTGCGTTCAGCGCGTTTGCCGGTTTCCCGTCGCAGGAATTGGATTTTCGAATTGTGGGAGAGAAGTGATATGCGCGTCATCACGCTGATGGTTGTGGGATTGTTGTGTTCGGTTGCCGTAGCGGATGAACCGCTCGAATGGCGGATAGTGGGGCCGGCTTCCCGGCAGGTCGCGGAGGAGGAGCCGCTCACGTTTTCGATTGTCGGTCCGTGCCGTTGCCGGGAGGGGGGAGAATGTACGTGCGGTTTGGATTGCCGCTGCAAGACTGTCGCACAATCCAAGCCGGTGGCGTTTGCGTACAAGGACTTCAATCTGATCTGTCCCGGATGCGTGCAATTGAGCGACGACGCGGAAGAGCTGCCGGTGCAACTCCAGTGGAAGCCGGCACCGGCGTGGGTGCGGTCTTATCCGACGCTGCATTGGCAAGGAGTGGATGGCGGCTGGTATCAATATCAATGGGGCCGCGCAGCGGATGATGTGAACGGCTTCCGCCGGATGTGGGAAGCGACACAGACAGCGACGGTACAGAGGGCAGAGGGCAGAAGGCAGTAGGCAGTAACAAGTGGCCGGTGGTTGGTGGCCAGTGCCCAGAGTGGAGTTGGTTGATAATGGCCGGACAGCGTTTGGCCGCCAACCCTGCGGTCTATGGTCTAAAGCCTACGGACTAAAGTCATGCGAAGCGCGTTTCGTGGCGGTCGCTGATGCTGCTGAGGTACAACAGGGCCCTTTCGGGTTCGGGGGCGATTTGAATCAGGCTGTTGGTGGCCAGTAGCACGTCGCGGCGGCTGATTTGTCCGAGGAGCGTGCCGTCGTCGAGCACCGGCAGCCGGCGGTAGGGGGTCGTTAGAAAGACCTGAGCGATCCCCAACAGATCCAAATCGGCGGTGATCGTGCGCGCCCGCTTATCCATGAAGTTGTGCACGGCGGTTGAGGGCAAGGGCCCGTGCGGCGGATTGTCATCCGCTTCGCTGAGGAGGATTTGGGCACTTTCGGCGATCAACGCCGCGCGGCGCTCGAAGACGATGCTTGAGAGAATGTTTTCACTGCGGAGCACGTCGCGGCGGCTGATTTGGCCGACCAGTTTGCCGTCTCTGAGCACACACAGACGGCGGTAGGGGGTCTCCAAAAAGATCTGCGCGCATTCCAACAGATTCGTGGATTCGCTGATGGTGCGACCGGGATCGGGATTCATGAACTCGCCGACGTCGGTCGTCGGCATCTTTTCATACGCGGCGTCGATTAAGACCCGCATGCTGGTTTTCTCCGAAAAGACACCGAGAAAATTGCGGTCCGCGTCAATCACCGGCACGCCGGAGACGTGGTGTTTGAGCAGATAGGCGATGGCGTCGAAGACGTCGGTCCGGGGTTCGAGCGTCACCAGTTTGGTCGCCATGAATTTGTCGGCCGTGGGCGGGGCGACTTTTTGATAGCCCCGTTCGGCAGCCAACCGGGCGATCGTGGTCAGCACGCTCATGCAGCATTTTTCGCTGAACATGCCCAGATAACGTCGGTCGGCGGCGATCACGGGTGACCCGGTGATTTGGTGCCGCAGCAGCAATTTAATGGATTCGAAGACGTCCTGGTCGGGGGCGAGCGTAACCAATTTTTCGACCATGATGTCCCGCGCGAGTCGAGGACTGTCCATGAGTCACCTCCCCGGAGGATTGTCCGGCGAAGACAGGTTGCCACGAGAGATTGGAACGACCGACTGTTTAAGAAGACATGCCGCCCTAAGTATATCAATCGATGAATAAAAAAACGAATTTTTCCGCGGGCCGGACTGGATTTTCGGTTGTGGCAAAAATCCCTAAATCTCTTTCCCCATTGAATTTCCGGCAAAAACGCCGACAATCGATCGTCCGGGGCGAAAATTGACGGTGCCGTCTGGTAATCGCACGTCAATCGCCGACTTTGGTGTCCGTGATGATCAGGAAAGGAACGTGCTGTGAAAGTTGGAGTTGTGGGAAGCGGGTTCGTCGGGGCCACCGCGGCGTATGCGATGGTGATGGACGACGTGGGGCGCGAAATTGTACTCGTCGATTTGGATCGCCGCCGGGCCGAGGCGGAAGCGAACGATATCATGCATGCGGTTCCGTTTTCGCATCCGCTGTCGGTGGTATCGGGTGAGTATGAAGATCTATCCGGCTGCCGGGTGGTGGTGATTTCCGCCGGCGTCAATCAACGACCGGGCGAGACGCGGCTGCAACTGCTCGAACGCAATACCGCCGTATTTAGACAGGTCGTCCCCCGCATTGTCGAACATGCGCCGCAGGCGATTCTGCTGGTGGCGACGAATCCGGTCGACGTGATGACGCACGTGACAGCCAAGATCGCGCAGCAATGCGGGATGGACGGATCCCGCGTGTTGGGATCGGGAACGACGTTGGACACTGCGCGGTTTCGCACATTGTTGGGGCGGCATTGCGGCGTCGATGCACGGCACGTGCACGCGTACGTGATCGGTGAACATGGCGACTCGGAAGTGCTGACCTGGTCCTGCGTCACGGTGGGCGGGATGCGGCTCAATGAATTTGAGAGGTTTCGCGATATCGACGTCGGCGCCGCCGCTAAACAGGAGATTGACCAAAAGGTCCGCGGCGCCGCGTACGAGATCATCTCCGGCAAGGGGGCAACGTACTACGGAATTGGCGCTGCCTTGTCGCGCATCGTCGACGTGCTGCTGCACGACCAACGGTCGATCATGACGATCAGTTCGCGGTTGGAAAATGTTTTAGGTCTCAGCGACGTCACCGTCAGCATTCCGACGTTAATTGGCGGGCAGGGGGTGATCAGCCACGTCCCGATATCGCTCAATGACGACGAAACGGCCGCGTTGCAGGCGAGTGCGGACATTGTCCGCTCAGCGACGGATTCACTCAGCCTATAAGCGCGGTGAGGCCGTCGTGACAAGCGGCGTTTTGTTACCCCCCGGCAAAGCCGGGGGCTGGGGGTTATGACGCGTCCGGGGTGCTTGCTCAGTTCATTAGCCACTGCTGAAGCAGCAGCAACCCGCTGCCGCCGCCGACGGGGATCGCCAGGGCTTGCAGCAAATAATCTTCGGTCCAGGGGCGGAATGCGCCGCGATTTTCCCGGCCGATGGCTTGGATCATCGCGGCGTTACCGTCGTGCGAAGATTTGGGCGCCGCGATCTTGATATCGAGCAACTGAAGTTCGATTTTTTCGCGGAGTTTTCCCGAGGCGCGGCGCATTCGCCAGGCGGACCACACCAGCGAACCGATCAACAATCCCCACAGAATCCAAAGCGGTAGGCTCGGACTCCAGTCGTCAAAAATGGGGAGGATGGCGACATACATGATTAGCAACATGATGAACGGCGGCAGCAAGGTTTGGCCGATCTCTTCGGTTCGGCGGGCGGTGAGTTGGATGATCGCCTGGGCTTTGTCGCACGTATGGGAGTCGAGTTTCTCTTTGCCGAGCCGCCGGATCGTATCCAGAATCAGCCGTACGTTGATGAC
>CALFYU010000429.1 GCA_937952455.1 uncultured Planctomycetaceae bacterium | reverse complement strand
TAGTTGATGGGCACTTGCCGTGGAACCGGCGCCGCGGGCTGAGCAACCGCCGCGGATATTGGAATCGGGCCTGCTGCTGCTCGATAGCGGAAAGATCATCAAGGGCCGCATCACACACGGCGGGGGGGAATATTGCGTCGAGCAATCGCGGGGAGAAATGTTCGTCCCGGACCACATGGTGCAGCACGTGTGCCTCGACCTGCACGACGCGTACCTTAAGAAACTGGGCGACCTGAACGACCCCAGCGCTTCGGACCATGTCGTGCTGGCGCGGTGGTGTTTGAGTTACAATCTGCTAGTCGAAGCGCGCGATGAATTGCGCAAGGCCGTGGCATTGGAGCCGGGACGCATCCAATCGCGGAGCATGCTCCGCCGGCTGGACACGTTGTTGGATGGGCCATCGAATAGTCCCCGCTCGGCCTCGACTGAGACCACCGGTCGTCCGTTTGCCGGACTGGACTACGAAGTCGAATCGTTGGGAGGTCTGCCGCGTGAGGACGCCGCCACGTTCACGTCGCGGATTCAACCGATTTTGACGAACACCTGCGGCAATGCCCGCTGCCACGGTGAGACTTCGCCGGACCGCGAATTCACTTTGGTGAACGTGAGGTTGGGGCGGCATGCCTCGCGGGTCGGGACGCAGCGGAATCTGGCGGCCGTGCTGAAGCAAATTGACTTCGACAATCCCCAAAGTAGCCCGTTGGTCGCCGGTCTGGATGGGACTCACGGCGGCGAAGCGATCATATTTCGCGGACGCAGCGGGAAAAAACAACTCGATGAACTGCGGGCCTGGGTGGCCAGCGTGGCGAATGACAAAAACAGTCACAATCTCGCCAAACGGGACTTGCAGCAGGAATTGCAAAAGACCGTCGATGGCAAAAAGACGCCGGCGCCGCGTCAAAAACTTGTCGATCGCACCGAACGCAAGAAGGCGAGAATTCGCAAACAACTTAGCGATAATACCGACGCCTTCGATCCCGCAAAATTCAATCGGCCCGTTCAGCGGTAGTGACGTTCAAAGCGGATCGAACGACTACCTGGCCCAAAACAATCCGCTCACGACAGGCCGAAGTTTTCGAGGTTGATGTCGCGAAGAAGCGACTGTTCGGCAGCCTGCTTGAGCTTATTGACGACGAAATGTTTGTGGTTGGCGACCGCCTGTTCGGAGATCTTCAGCCGCTGGGCCGCCTCTTTGTTCGGCAGGCCCACGACGAACAGCAGTTCCATGCACATCATGCGTTCGTATTCGCCGTTCTGCTTCCAGCCGGCGATTAACTCTCCGAGCGTTTCACTGAGAAAGGTCTCTTCTACGGAACGTCGTTCGCCGCTGCGGGCGATGCTGGAGGCCATGCGGACGTTGGCCTGCGGCTCGGCGGCGGGGTTGCCGGTGTCGCGGGAGGTTAACAGCGGAATCGTCGGCCGCCGTCCTTCGCGGCGGAGGGCATCGGTCAATTTGTGCGCCGTAATAGCAAACAGGTAGCTTTCCAGCGGCGTTTTGTCGTCGTAGTTCGGCAGGCTGACCACAAACCCCAGAAAGGCCTCCTGCGCGACGGCCTCGCGGGGGGGCCGCTTCCCCCCACGGTGCTCGGCGAACGCCAGCAGCCGCCCTTCGTAGCGGGCGATCAACTCTTCCCATGCCTGGGAGTCTCCCTGTCGGATGCGTTCAACGAGCAGTCGATCGGTTTCGTCAACCGGCATGGGAGTTGTGCAATGTCAGCGAGGAGAATCGATATGGTTTGTCGGCGACGGTCGCGCCTTCGGAGCCCCGGCAGCACCCGTTCTTCGGAAGGCCAAAAATGGGGCGAGTGGAATACCTGCGATTGGCTCAGCCTTCCAGCCCCTTCAACCGTCCACTGCTGTCCCCTAAGGTGGCCACCTCGACCCCGTGGCGGTCCAGCAACGACAAAAATAGGTTATTCATTGGGGTATCGTCTTCATAAACGATGTGCCGGCCGGTTTGAATTGTGCCGCCCGCTTTACCCGCCAAAATCACCGGCAGGTCGTTGTGGTTGTGGCGGTTTCCGTCACTAATGGCCGATCCGTAGACGATGGCGCAATTGTCCAACAGCGTGCCTTCGCCCTCCTGGATCGACTTGAGCCGCTGCAGGAAGTAGGCGAATTGCTGCATATGGAACAGGTTAATCTTCTTAATCTTCTCCAGCGTTTCCGCTTTGTTCTGATGATGTGAGAGGCTGTGGTGACCTTCGGGAACGTCGATGAAGGGAAAGCTGCGGTTGCTGCCGGCGTTGCCCACCATGAACGTTGAGACCCGCGTCAAATCTCCCTGAAACGCCAACACGAGCATGTCGCACATCAAACGATAGTGCTCGCCGAGATCCTTGGGGATTCCCGCCGGCGAGGTCACACCGGCGATCGTAATGGTTTCGCGGTGTTCACTCTTGGTAATCCGCTGCTCAATTTCGCGGACGCCGGTCAGGTATTCGTTCAGTTTGTGGCGATCTTTGTCTCCCAACTTTTTTCTCAGAGAATTTGCGTCGTCGGAGACAAAATCGAGGATGCTCTTGCGAAAACGGTTTCTCCGGGCAACACTTCCCGCCACATCCCGGCTGGAACCGACCGAGAAGAGCCGTTCGAACACCAGGCGGGGGTCAATCTCCTTGGCCATCGGCGTCGATTCGCTCCGCCAGGAGACATTTGAGGAATAGGCGCAGCTGTAGCCCGAATCACAGTTGCCCGCTTGCCGGCCGCGTTCCAGGCCCAACTCCAGCGAGGCAAATTTGGTGTGTTTGCCGATTTGCTGAGCGGCGAATTGGTCGACGGAGATGCCGGCCTTGATGTCGGCGCCGTCGGTCTTGCGAGGTTGGCAGCCGGTCAAGAACGCCGCCGCGGATCGGGCGTGGTCACCGGCGCCGTCGCCGTTGGCCTTTGCCTTGTCGTGTGCCAGTCCGCTGAGGATGTTGATGTCGCCGCGGACGTCGGCCAAGGGGGCCAAGATTTCCGGTAGCTCATAATCGGTGCCTGCAGCCTTGGGCTTCCAGTGTTCCATATTCACGCCGTTGGGAATATAGAAATAGGCCGCGCGGACTGGCGGAGCGACCGTCTGAGCCTCAGCGGCGCGGGCGGCCGCGGGGACCATGGCGTCGAGCATCGGCAACGCGAGTGCAGTTCCCATGCCCCGCAAAAACGTCCGGCGCGGGATGTGCCATTTATTGCTCATTTCTTCTTTCCTCCAGAGTTTCGGCGTTGGCGAAACGGGTCGCTTTTGGCGATTTCCAAAAACAGCGTCGAAAACTTGTAGTCGTTTTTGGCCATGGCCTCGCAAATGGAGTCTACAACGCATTTGTCATAGTACTCAAGGCCGCGACCCAAAGCATATGTCAGCATCTTTTCGGTTAAACATCGGCAAAATTCCCCCCGGCTCGCCTTAAGAACCGTGAGCAACTCCTGCGGACCGCTGAAGCTGCGTCCGTCGGGCAGCGTCCCGGAAGCATCAATGTCGAATCCGGCGTCTTGCGTTCGCCAGCGGCCGATGGCGTCGAAGTTCTCAAAACCAAACCCCAGTGGATCCATTTTGTCGTGACAGGACGCACAGGTTGGATTTTCACGGTGGATTTCCAGCCGCTGTCTCAATGAGCCTGACGCAACCGCTTCCTGGTCTTCAGGCAAAACCGGCACATCCGGCGGAGGGGGAGGCGGCGGGCTGGCCAGGATGTTTTCCAGAATCCACTTGCCCCGTTTCACCGGCGCCGTCCGCGTGGGATCGGAGGTGATCGTGAGGATACTGGCCTGCGTCAAAACACCGGCGCGGGGTGTCCCTTCCAAGCTGACGCGGCGGAACTCGGGGCCTTTTATTCCCTCAATCCCGTAGTGCCTGGCCAGCCGTTCGTTGACGTAGGTGAATTTGCCGTCAATAAAATCGAGAATGCTCAGGTCTTCGCGAATCGCAGCGGCGAAAAACAACTCGGTCTCGCGGCGCATCGCCGCTCGCAATTCGTCGTCAAACTCGGCAAACAGCTCCTTATTCGGCGCCGCTTCGGTCAAGCTCCGCAGTTGCAGCCACTGTCCGGCAAAGTTCTCGACCAGCGCCGCCGACTTGGGATCGGCCAGCATACGGCGGATTTGGTTTTCCAGGACGAGCGGCTTGCTGAGGTCTCCCTTGCGGGCCATCTCGAACAGTTCGTCATCCGGCATGCTGCTCCACAGCCAATACGACAGCCGCGAGGCCAACTCGAAGTCGTTGAGCGTGCGGGACGGCTCCGCTTCGTCGGATTTATCGTCCATTTCGATGCGGAATAGGAACTGCGGCGAAACCAGGATCGCCTTGAATACGACCTGCAGCGCCTGCTCGGGAGTGCCGCCATCCTCGATGATTTGGTAGCCGAGCCGCATGTAGTTCTTGATTTCGTCTTCCGTGGCGGGACGGCGAAAGGCCCGGCTGATGAACTTATCCAGTATGTCGTGGGCACACTTCAGCGGGTCTTCGTTCTCGGACAAATCACAAAAAACCAATCGCTTGTGGGTTTCGGGCAGTTCCTGCGGCCGTGTCTCGATCGGCCCTTGAACGGCGACGTCGCAGATGTAAAGGTTTCGGTCGCCGCGGAGTTTGGGATCTTCGTGTTCCGGCTGGTAGTAGTCGTTCGTGAAGGCCACGCCCACGCGATGTTTTCCGGCGGGGATTGTGGTGCGGATTTCGTAATAGCCGGGCGTCTCTTCGACCGCCGCCACGTTCACCGTTTCCAGCGGCTCGCCGTCGAGACGAAACTCCATCTTCGCCGGATCGGGGCCGGCCTGTTGTCCGTAGGCCTCGCAGATCAGCAGGTAATCGCCGTCGGCGGGGAACTCATGTTCGGTGAAAACCTCTCCCGCTGACGCCAAGACACGCTGCTTGTCCACTGCGCCACCGCCGGTGTCTTGCTGCATCGAGGCGGCTTCGTAGGTCTTGAGCGGTGCGTTGTACGGATCCTCCGCCCAGATGGCCGTTTCCACGATCTTTTCAGCGGCGCTCAGATATTTTTCCATCAACAGCGGCGAAATTGAGAGCACGTCGCCGATATTGTCGAACCCGTAGCCGACGTCGTCGGAGGGAAAGTCGGCCGCCGGCTTGAAGTCGACCCCCATCAGGTCACGAATCGTGTTGTTGTACTCCACGCGGTTCAATCGCCGGATCGTGACGCGGCCGGGATCACTGAGCTTCGTGCAGTCGAAGTTCGCCAACTCGTGGTCGATCCATTTTGTGATCGCCGCGCGTTCCTCGTCGCTGGGCTGCGGTTCGCCTTCGGGGGGCATTTCCTCGCCCTTGAGGGCGGCGAGGATTTTGAGCCACGTGTTGCGGTCGGTGGTGACCGATTCGGGTGAGGAAAACTGATCGAGGGCGATGTCTCCCATCCGGTCGTCGGAGTTGTGACAGGCACTGCAGTAATCGTCAAAGAACGTCAGCACGTCCTTTTGGAAGTCGAGTTTCGCCGGAGCGGGATCGTCGGCGCGGGCGGCGACGCAGATCAAGCCGCACACAAGCGCGGAAACGATATGTATCACGGCGCGGAAACTCATGAATGCTCCGGAGTGGAACGCGGTCCGTCAGGCGAGGAGGGAACGTGGGCCGTAAATCGAGGCCACGCAGCCTGCAGACAGCGTCCCGGGTGTGGTGGGACATCAAATCTTGGGTGGGATCGGTAGCGGATGTCGGTCTGAATGTTACCAAACCGAGTGGCCCGTTTCAAGAACCTTGGCGATGCTTTGAGTGCAAGTCATTGCGAATAAAGACTTTAATGGCAATAACCTACAACGGCCG
>CALFYU010000428.1 GCA_937952455.1 uncultured Planctomycetaceae bacterium | reverse complement strand
GGACCCATGCCCGCGTCCTCGACACCGATGAAGTGTTGCAACTGCTTTGCCACCTGCGACTGGTCGTGTTTGTCGGGCGCATCGCGAAGGTCGATATCCATGCGATCAACGAGCTGTTCCTGCTCACGCAGCCGGCCCATTTGCAGAAGCTGATGGGCTCATCGGTCGAAGGTGAAGAGCGCAACGCCGCGCGGGCACGCTATGTTCGTATGCGCTTGTACGAAGCGGGCGCGCAGGCGAAGCAGTACCTCGCCCAATACCCCGCCGACCGCGTCCGCACGACGTCCGTCGCCTGGATGGGCGCCACGCTGGGTTGCGCCGAGTGCCACGACCACAAGTTTGACCCTTACACGACGCGCGACTTTTACAGCTTCGCAAGCTTCTTCGCCGACATCCAACAAAAAGGGGTCGCCAATCCGGAGGCGAATTTGCTGTTGCCCACTGAAGAACAACAGCGACAGCTCACCGAGTTGGAAACGGAACTTGCTCAGGCGCGAACCGCGCTGAGCGCGTTGGAAGCTCAACAGAAACAACTCGAAGAGGCTCAATCAGCGAAAAATGAAGCGGCGAGTGAAACACAGCCCGGCGAGGAGCCTTCCACTGAAGAATCCGCGCGCGAAGAGGAATTTCAAAACCGACTCGCCGCCGCGAAGTCGCTCGTGGCAGACGTCGAGCGGCGGCAAAAACGGTTACTGGGAACGATTCGCAAAACGATCAGCCCGGTCAGCGGCGAACCGCGCGTGATGCGGGTTTTGCATCGCGGCGACTGGATGGATGAATCGGGCGAAATCGTTGAGCCGGCAATTCCGGCGTCGCTGGGTACGCTCTCAACCGGCGACCAGCGGGCGACGCGGCTCGATTTGGCCCGTTGGCTCGTGTCCCGCGACCAGCCACAAACGGCACGGGTCTTCACAAATCGCCTATGGAAATTGTTCTTTGGCCGCGGACTCTCATCGGTGCTGGACGACCTGGGCTCCCAGGGCGAACGGCCGAGCCATCCCGAACTGTTGGACTGGCTGGCGGTGGAATTCATGGAGAGCGGCTGGGATATCAAACATATGGTCCGGCTGATGGTCACGTCCTCGACGTACCGGCAATCCTCGTTGAACAACGAAGAACTGCGGCGGCGCGATCCGCAGAACCGACTGTTGGCCCGGCAATCGCGGTTTCGCGTCGAGGCGGAGTTCGTCCGCGATACTGCCCTGGAAATCAGCGGATTGTTGGTCAAGGAGATCGGCGGCGAACCGATCCGGCCGTATCAACCGGCCGGGTATTACGCGTATCTCAATTTTCCCAAACGGACCTACAGTCATCACACCAGCGACCTGCAGTACCACCGCGGCGTTTACATGCATTGGCAGCGGACGTTTTTGCATCCCATGCTGTTGGCCTTTGACGCTCCCAGCCGCGAGGAGTGCACCGCCGAGCGTCCCCTATCCAACACGCCGTTGGCCGCGTTGACGTTACTAAACGATCCAACATTCGTGGAAGCATCGCGGGCCTTCGCCGAGCGGATGTTGCGTGACGGGGGCGAGACGGACGAAGACCGGCTGAATTGGGCCTGGACCATGGGCGTCTCCCGCCGAGCCAACGAACGCGAATTGGAGTTATTACGGAACTTGCTGGAAAAACACCGCGCCGGCTTTGCCGCAGACCACGCGGCGGCGGAGAAGCTGACCGGGGTCGGCATGCACAAACCGCCGGCGGACGTTGATCGGGCGGAATTGGCGGCCTGGACCTCCGTGGCGCGTGCGATCTTGAACCTCAATGAAACGATAACGAGGAATTGACGTGACGCAGTTTTTTGAACATCAGGCGGCGGAGTTTTCGCGGCGGACGTTCCTGCAACATTCGTCCCTGGGACTGGGCGCAACTGCGCTGGCGACGATGCTGAACGCCGACACAGCCGCCGTCGCCGGTGACGATCCATCATTCGGCGTTGTGAATCCGCTACACGTTCCCGCTAAAGCAAAACGCGTTATTTTTCTCTGCATGGCGGGCGGACCGTCGCACTTGGAGACGTTCGACTACAAACCCAAGTTGGCCGAGATGGACGGGCAGCCGATGCCGGCGGAGTTCACGGCCGGACAACCGATTGCGCAGCTTCAGGGACAAACACTGAAGTGCCAAGGCCCGCTGATCGGTTTTGCCAAGCATGGCAAATCGGGCCAGGAGATCAGCGACTTTCTCCCGCACATCGCCAAGCTGGCAGATGACTTGTGCATCATTCGTTCGATGCGGACCGATCAAATCAACCATGATCCGGCGCACACCGTGATGAACACCGGCACGTCGATCTCGGGCCGGCCCAGTATGGGAGCCTGGATCAATTACGGCCTGGGCAGTGAATCAGCCGATCTGCCCGGCTTTGTGGTTCTCACCTCCGAAGGGGGGCGCAATCCGCAACCGATCTCGTCGCGCCAATGGCACAGCGGATTTTTGCCGAGCCGCTTTCAAGGGGTCGAGTTCCGCTCAGGCGGCGATGCGGTGCATTACGTAAATAGCCCCGCGGGATATCCGCGGGATCGGCAACAGGATGTCGTGGAAACGATCAACGCGCTCAACCGCGTCCGCAACGAATCGGTCGATAACCCGGAGATCGCCACCCGTATCGGCCAATATGAATTGGCCTTCCGCATGCAAACCAGCGTGCCGGAGTTGATGGACCTCTCGGGCGAGACGCAAAGCACGCTGGAGATGTACGGCACCAAGGGAGCGGATGGTTCTTACGCTGCGAACTGTTTGTTAGCGCGGCGGCTGGCGGAACGGGGCGTGCGGTTCATTCATGTCTACCATCGGGGTTGGGACCATCACGGCGATTTGGTCTCGTATATGAATACCTGCTGCGGTCTGACCGATAAACCGACGGCGGCGCTGCTGACCGATTTGAAACAGCGGGGGATGCTGGACGACACCCTGGTGATCTGGGGGGGCGAATTCGGGCGGACGCCGATGTTTCAGGGAAAGGGCAAGAACCCGGGCCGCGACCACCATATCCGCGGGTTTTCGATGTGGATGGCCGGAGGGGGTGTGCGGGGCGGCGTGACTTACGGCGCGACTGATGAATTGGGCTATAACGCGGTTGATAACGTCGTACACGTCAATGACTTGCACGCCACCATGCTGCACCTGTTGGGCATCGACCACAAGCGGCTGACCTATCGCTACCAAGGCCGCGACTTTCGCTTGACAGACATTCACGGCCATGTCGTTAAGGACATCCTGACCTGACCACCCGGTCTGGACAATTCGGTCGAAATCAGGCGGAACGGCAGTTGCGTGTTGACGCCACGGGGGGGCTTGGTAGAATCTATGCCATGCGGTGGAGTTGCCCGGCGGCTGAGTTCCGGGCGTCGCCGTAATCTCACTTTTTTTCAGGATTTGGTTGAATGGCTGAAGGCACGATCAAACGGCTGACGGACAAGGGTTTCGGTTTCATCGACACCGGAACGGACAAAGACATGTTCTTCCACATGTCGAATCTCGAAGGAGTTCGCTACGAAGAACTCCATGAAGGTCAACGGGTTTCCTACACCCCCGGGGAAGGGCCCAAAGGACCGCGAGCGGAAAACGTCAAGCCGGTTTAATAACGGACGTTTGACGACACACCAGGAAGCCGACGATTTTCGTCGGCTTCTTTTTTTGTGTATACTCATAGGCAGCTTAGACATCCGTCAAACGACAATCGCTCGCCGCAAGTCATCCGGCACGAGATCGCACGATGAACGAAGTTCTTCCCCGCACAACGCACCGCACGTTGGAATTCAATAACGGATCGGCGATCGGCATCAGCAATCGTTGGCGGGGTGGACAATATTGTTCGATCCTCACCGCCGCGGGAATTGTCGGCTGCGGGATTTACGACTTGGAAACCCCAGCCGAATTTAACCAGGCGATCGCCATTGCCAAGGGAACTCCCGCGAATCCGCTCGTCGAACCGGAAGACCTGTTCGACGCGAAGATCGTGGGCATGACGCCGTTGGCGGCTGACATGGGAATCACTGTCGGGATGACCGGCAAAGAGGCGGTCGAATTGATGCTACAAACCACTCAGGAGCCAACGTAATGAATCAATCCGTCGAGACTAATGCTGCGCCGATTCAAGTCAAATGCATCGACCATGTGACGTTGATCGTCAAAGATTTGAACCGCAGCCGCGACTTCTACGTTGGCATATTGGGCATGGACGAAGTCCCGCGGCCCGATTTCAGTTTTGCCGGTAGTTGGTTCCAAGCCGGTCCGTCGCAGATTCATTTAATTTTGGAACACGACCAGTCCTCTGCTGCGGGCCTGCCGGGTCCGGGTGAACAGACGGCAGCGACGAGGACACACCATTTTGCGTTCGAGGTGGACGATGCCTATGCCGCCGCCAAGGCCCTCAAGGCAAACGGCATTCCGCTGCGGAGCGAACCAAAACTGCGCCCCGACGGGTTTGTGCAAACGTTCTGCGTCGACCCGGACGGGCACACGGTGGAGTTGTTCTCGCAGCCGGAGGGATGAATCGATCGACGGCTGATATCATGCGCTTTTGGTCGGATTGGATTTGAATCCCAATAACACGTCTAGAATTTGGTGAAGGCTACCCGATGTCCGACAACGACCAGGCAACTGCGATAATTGAGGCCGGCGGTGACGTTGTGGAAGTCTATTCGGCCGGCGATTCTATTGACGCACACGCAGCCGCGAGCATGTTGCGGGAAGCCGACATCGACGTTCAAATCGTCGGCGAAGGTTTGACGCTTGCCAAGGGAGCGATTCCGTTTGGCGAATCGACCGCCCCCGGGTTGTGGGTCAAGCGCGCCGATGCCGGGCGGGCAACTGAGTTGCTATCCCAATGGGAGTCAGAGGTCCAGCAACGAACATCAAAACCTACACTCGGCCCCTATCCCCCAGGCATGAAGCCGATCCTGTTCACGTCGCTGGTGCTGCTTTTCGTTTCCAGCATAGTGCACATCGTGACACGGGGGGAATTGTCCGCATTCTTGGCGATTTGTACCTGGTGTTTTTTGGGTGTGTACGTGTTGTTTGTCGCCTACTACCACAAAAAATTTAGGATTGTCAGCGGCGATGGCGAGGACGAGTCGTGACTGGGGTGCGTACGCTTTGAGTGCGCATAGGTTGCGGCGAGCGACCTAAGCAATCGGCGTCCCGTGAATTTCCGTGATGCTGCTTTATGTAGGGTGCGTCGCGACGAACGCTACGACGAGGCAAGCAAACTAAGCGATCGGCGCCTCGTGGCGTTCGGCGATGCTGCTTAGGTACAAGAATGCCGACTCACCGTCCGGCGCGGCTGCCATCATGTCGTGGGCCGCCTTCAACAGGTCTCGCCGGCTGATCTGGCCGACCAGCTTCGACTTGCGGATCACCGGCAGACGCCGGCAATGCGTGTCGCGAAAGATCTGCGCGATCGTCAACAGGTCCGCGTCTTCGGTAATCGTCGGACACTCCACGTCCATGAACGCATAGAGATGGGTCGTGGGATGTTGGTCATACGCCGATTCGAGTAGCACCGACATGCAATTTTTTTCGGAAAACACCCCCAGAAAATTGCGGCGGGCATCGATCACCGGAGCGCCCGAAATGCGGTGCTTCAGCAACAGGCCAATCGCCTCAAACACATCCACGTCGGGAGTCAACGTGACCAGTTTGGTCACCATGATGTCCTTGGCCAGTTGCGGCGTCTTCATCTGGGGTTCTCCACTTTGCCGAACATTTAGACCCGTACCCCCGCAACCATCACGCTTGTTGATGGGCTACACAAAACGCTGAGCGCCACATACCGCGAAGCGGCCCCATTATAATCGCCCGTATTCCAGGATTGCAAAAAAATTGTTAAGAAAATCAGGACATGGTGCGTCGAGTACCGGTTCGGGGGACTGGGGAGAGCGTGTGGAACCGGCAGGATTTGCGGCGGAGAAACGCTGCAACCACCGGGCAATCGGGCGACTAGATCAACTGTTTGATCGGCTCGCCGCTGGGAAGAATCGGGATCGGACGGCCGGCGAAATTGGTGAACTGCTGCGCCGCATCGATCCCCAAATGCCGGTACACGGTCGCCAACAGGTCCTGCGGCGTCACCGGATCGTGCAGCGGGTATCCCGCATTGGAATTGGTTTGCCCCACGACCTGCCCCATCCGCAGGCCGCCGCCGGCGATCAGCGCGCTGAACGCGCCCGGCCAGTGATCGCGTCCCAGGCCGATCTGGTCGGAGAAGTTTTTTGCGGCATGCGTCACCCGCGGCGTGCGGCCGAATTCTCCGCAGGCAATCACCAGCACATCGCGATCAAGCCCCCGGTCATGCAGGTCGGTAATGAGAGCCGTCAGCGCCTGGTCCATCTGCGGCAGACGTTCGCGTTGGGCGTAGTCGAGGTGAAACGCCCCTGCGTGGTCGTCCCAACTGAAATGCTTGGTGGTGCTGTTCGGAGCGGTCGCATCCACGTTGATCACGGCGGCACCGGCTTCGGCCAGACGGCGGGCCAGCAGACAGCTTTGCCCCCAGCGATGGCGGCCGTAACGGTCGCGCAACTTCGGATCCTCCTGGGCGATGTCGAACGCGTCGGCGACTTTCCGGCTGGTCAAGATGTTAAACGCGGCCGATTGGAATTCGTCCACGCCGTCTTCGTCATGTTCATAGCGCCGGTGAAAGCGATCAAATTGCCCCAGCAGATGTTTGCGGTCCCCCAGCCGCCGATGATCGATGCCGGTAGCGAGCGTCAAATTCTTCGGCGCATAATCGGGCAATGATGGATCACCGGTGTCAAACGAGCGATGCGACGCGCCGAGATAATTAGGATTGGTCATAAAGGGGGAGCGCTGCACGCCGATGTATTGCGGCAGGCCGTCCGAACGCGGACCGCGGACGCGACTGGCGACCATGCCGAAGTCGGGATGTTCCGAATGCGCTTGCGACGTGGGGTCGGGAACGCTGGGGGTCTTGCCGGTGAGCACTTCGATGCTGCCGTCGTTGTGGGCGGACATCTCATGATGCAGCGAGCGGATGATCGAAAACTTGTCCGCGATCTTCGCTTGCAGCGGCATGTATTCACAGATATCCATGCCGGGGACGTTGGTGCGGATTGGATTGAGCGGGCCGCGATA
>CALFYU010000427.1 GCA_937952455.1 uncultured Planctomycetaceae bacterium | reverse complement strand
CGAAGAGAATTACGTCGTAGGCGAACAGGTCTTCTTCAGTGACCGGGAAATGCTGCAGTGCCGTCCGGTCCTCTTCGGCGTAGTCGGGATCGGCGTCTTGCAGGACGGTTTTGAGTTCTATTGTTTTCTCGCGTTCGAGCAACGTCTTCAGAAACCGGAATTCGTAGCGGGGCATGGAGTCGGCCAGCAGTACGCGAATGCGTTCTTTGCGGACGCTGACGGCGCGAACTTGGCGGTTGTTTTCGCGATTGGCTTCTTTGGGCAATTCCTGAAGATCGATCACGTATTGAAACTCGCCGACTTCCGTCGGCGTATAGGTGAGTTCCAGCTTCTGCATCCGTTCATCGGCGTCGAGTGTTACGCGTTCAGTCGTCAATACGTTGCCGGTGGCTTCGTCGCGGAGCGTGACGGAAACGGTTTCACCGGCATAGCCCCGCGCGGTGAGCGTATAGAGGAAGGTGATCGGATCATTGACAAAGGCCACGTCGTCGACTTGAACGTCGGCGATTTCGAGATCGCGCAGCGGTTGCGCGTCACCCAGACCGAGTGCAAAGACCGGAACACCCTTGCGGCGGGCGAACGTGGCGGCGGCGGAGAGTTTTTCGCCCTCGGTGGTGATGCCGTCGGAGAGCAGGACCACGGCCGACGGGGGAGCGCCGCGGAGGTCGTTTAATACCGAGCGAAGACCGTGCCCCAATTGGGTGCGGTCTCCTTCGGCCTGCAGTTCGCGCAACTGCGGCAAGATTTCGTCGACGTCGTCGGGGGTGACGCATTCGGCGATATTCGTCGCAGCCCCGGCCAACTTATAGATTCTCAATTTGTGACGGCGGAGCAGGCGTTTGAGAAAGGCTCCCTCGTCGCGGACCAGGATCGACTTGCCGACGTTCAGCGGGGTCACTTCTTCGTAGCCGGCCTCGGCCAACATGGACTTCGCTGCGGTCCGCAGGTCATCGTCTTGGTACGGGTCTGACGCCGTCATGCTGCCGGAGTTGTCTATGATCAACACGGCATAGGGCAGACCGGTGCGGTCGACCGACAAAAACGCGGCACTGAGCATGAACAACAGCACGCAGACGGCGCCCAGGCGCAAGGCGATTAATACCCACCGCTTCCACGGCGCAACGCCGGGAGCGTCGCGACGGTAGACAAGGACGACGACCACGACGGCGGCCACGGCAAATAGCAGCAGCAACCAGTCCGGCCAGGGAAAGTCGCTGCGATAGCGCCACGAAGTCCCCTGCCCCGGCCCGGCGGAGGGAATTTCGAGCAGCCATTCCAGGGCGTTTTTCAGCGAAGCCATACGATGCCGGGGATTGTTGGGTGAGAATGTGTCGTCATTGTTATTTGTATACGAGCGGCTGGGTTACGGCAATCGCGGGGTGGGAGCGGTGACGTAGTTCCTGCCGGTCGAGGTTGGTATGCTAAGGTGACGGTCTCTGTCAACGACTCTATGAATTGCGACTGAATGCGTGGCATCGCCGTTTGTTTTCCGGCCGGTTTCTAATTTCATCTCGCCAGATCATCATTATAGATGACATTCGCCAACCCACTCGGCCTGCTTGGCCTGTTGTCCTTGCCCGTGATTTTGGGCATCCATCTCTATCACCGACGGTTTCCGCCGTTGGAGATTGCCGGGTTGCATTTGTGGGCGGCGGAAAGCGAAGTGCGGTTGGCGGGGCGGCGGCGGGATCGGTTGCCGATTACGCTGACGTTGATCCTGGAATTGCTGGCGGCGTTGTTTCTAACGTTGGTCATCAGCCAGCCTCGTTTTGGTGAAGTCGATAGCGTCACGCATTTGGTGGCGGTGTTGGATAACTCCGCGTCGATGAACGGTGGTCCGCCGGGCGAGCCCACGTTTCGGGATCAGGCGATTGAGACGTTGCGCGAGCGGATGGCGGCCGCCGGCAGCGACAGCGTGGTGACGCTGATTCTCAGCGGCGCGCGGCCGGTGATGTTGGCCGGGCCGGCGGTTCCTTGGAGCGAGGCGGAAACGCGTCTCGACGCGTGGCAGCCGCAAGCGACGCGGCACGACTTTGCGCCGGCCTGGGATCTGGCAGGGCAAGTCGCTGAGGAAACTGGGCAGCTGTTGTTTTTGACGGACCACATTCCCGCTACGGAAACGCATCCCGGGGCGATGGAGATTGTCTCCGTTGGGCGGAAACTGAATAACGTGGCAGTGACGACCGCCGTCTGGGAATTCGACGCCGCTACAGGCATCGGGAACGTGCATCTGCGGCTGAACAATCTGGGAAGTGATGCCGTTGCGGCCAAGGTGACCGGTCGGTCCGGGCAAATGGCGATGTTCGACAAGACAATCGACATCCCCGCCGGAGGAAAGGCGGCATTGAACGTAAATGTCCCCGGCGGCTTGGGGCTGCTGGACATCAACGTCGCCTCAAAAGGAGACGGGTTGGCATTGGATAACCGTGTCCGATTGGTCGAGCCAAAGGTGCGGACGGTGGGAGTGGCCGTGGAGATTCCCGAGGGAACCGCCCGGGACCTGTTTCGCCGTTCGCTGGAGGTACTGCCGAACGTGGGGCTTGTGTCGGCGGACGAGGCAGACTTGATCGTCAGGGCCGCATCCCAACTCCCGTCGGGGGACAGCGATGCCGGGTGGCTGGGGATCGGGCCGATCGATGAGAGTGACGCCGCTCGCAACGCAGCCAAGAACCTGATTGGGCCGTACGTCATCGAAAAAGAGAGTCCGCTGCTCGACGGAGTGACATTGGAGGGGGTGATCTGGGCGGGTGTGCAGCCGGTCGATCAGGAAGTGTTGCCGCTAATCAGTGTCGGGAGCACGCCGCTGTTTGCACAACTGGCGGGGACTCGCGCGCCGGCGTATTTGCTGAATATCGATTTGGAACAGTCGAACCTAGGAGAAAGCCCTGACTGGCCGATCCTGATCAGTAACTTGATCGAACAGCGCCGCAGCGACTTGCCCGGTTTGAATCGCTGGAATTACCGCTTGGGGGAAGGGGTTCGTTTTCGGCTGTATAACGGCGTTTTCGATCCTGCTGAGGAAACCGACGACAAGAAATTGATGCTGGTGCACGAGGGGGGGCAACGTCCCCTGCCCCGCGGGAGCATCGTCGATATTCTGCCCCCGGCGGCGGCGGGCGTGTATGAGATCCGCGACGGCGATGACGAGATCGGCCGGTTTGCCGTGAATTTCGAGGATGCGGAGGAGTCAAACCTCAATCAGCTCTTCCCCGGCGAGCGGCCGGCCGCCAAAGCGAATCCCGTCGGCCTGTATCAGATCGATCCGAAGTATTCTTGGATTTTATTGGCGGCGACGTTTCTGGTCCTGGTGCTGCTGCTACTCAACTGGTGGGTTGTTGGGGCTTCGCGGTCTGCTGTTTGAATTCAGATTAGCCACGGATTAACACGGATCGAACACGGATAAGAAAAGCAAAAAGTACCTTCTTTTCGCAACGACGGACAAGTTTGCAAGAAAGCAATCTCGTGCGGTTGAACCCATCTCTCCGTGTTTCATCCGTGTTAATCCGTGGCTAACACCTTGGAAGCCTTTACAGCGTTTCGAGATATTCATCCCAGAACCTCGTGGCGAGATTGATGATTTTCGTGTTGTGAAATGGTATTTGACTTGCGTGAGTTTTGTAACCGATAGGAGAGACAGCAGATTGTTTACTCGTTTTGGTTGCAGGGCTGACGTTGATGGCCGGCACGGGAGAATTGATTGCCCAGGGATTGCGACGGCATCAGGCCGGGGATTGGGATGCGGCGGAGCGGTTCTATGAACAGGCGCTGCATGTCTCCGCTGATTTTGCCGAGGCGCGGCACCTATTAGGGGTGTTAGCACACCAGCGCGGGGCGTATGGGGCGGCGATCGGGCACTTTCGAGAGGCGATCGCCGCCAATCCTCGAGAGGCGGCCTTTCATAGCAATCTGGGGAGCGCCCAACATGTATTGGGGCGCTATCAGGATGCGATTGCCAGTTATCAGGCGGCGCTCAAGCTCGATCCGGGGCGGGCGGAAACGCATCACAATCTCGGCAATACGTTGTTGGCGCAGGGAGAGTGCCAGGCGGCTGCTCGCAGTTTTCAGGCCGCCATTTCGCTGAATCCCGGATACGCCAAAGCGCACATGAATCTGGGCCGCGCTCTGCAGGAGATGGGAAAGCACGAGGCCGCTATCGATTCGTTGCGGCGGGCGATTGATATTGCCCCGGCGTTGGCCACCGCTTATTCGCTGCTGGCGGATTCGTTGCGGAGCCTGCGACGGCATGCCGAGGCGATTGACGTGTACGACGACTACCTGCAGCGCGATCCGCACAACGCACAGGCGATCTATAACAAAGGGGTCGTGGAACTAGATGATTTTCGTCTGGTTCACGCCGAGCAGAGTTTTTCGCAGGCGATTGCAGTGACGCCCGATTTTGCTGAGGCGCACTGTAATCGTGGGATCGCGCTGCTTGCCCAAGGCCGTGTTCGGGACGCGATCGATGACTTTCGTGCGGCTGTGGGAATTCGGCCCGAGTATGCGGCGGCACATAGCAATTTGTTGATGGCGGCGCACTACGATCCGACGACGGATGCCGACGAATTACATGCAGAACATCTCCGCTGGGGGGCGGTGCATGAAGGAGCGCGGCGGTCTTCACGTCCTGAAAGCGCTGATCCGAATCGCCGGTTGCGGATTGGCTACGTCTCGCCCGATTTGCGGACACATGCGGTCGCCTATTTTTTCGAGCCGATCTTGCGGCATCATGACCGCGGGGCGTGTCACGTCACTTGCTTTGCTGATGTGGCCAAGCCGGATGGGATGACCGAACGCCTGCGGTCGTTGAGCGATGGTTGGTGCGACTTGTCGGGATGTTCAGACAATGAGTTTGCTGCGCACGTTGCACGAGAGAAGATCGATATTCTCGTCGATCTCGCCGGACACACGGCGGGCAATCGGCTAACGGCCTTTGCGCGACGGTTGGCTCCCGTGCAGGTCAGTTATATCGGCTATGGAAGTACGACCGGGTTGGCAACCATGGACTACCGCATTGTCGATGACGTGACGAATCCGGCAGCGGAATTGTCGCGGCATACCGAAACGCTGGTGCGGCATCCGTTAGGTTTTGCCTGCTATACCCCGCCGGATGACGCTCCGCCGGTGACCGCTCCCCCTTTCCAGGAATCGGGCTGCGTCACGTTCGGGTGTTTCAACAACATCGCCAAAGTGTCGCCGCCGGTTGTGCGGTTGTGGGTGGACTTGCTTAACGCGGTTCCCCGCTCGCGGTTGTTACTCAAAACGCGTTCGTTCAATGATCCGCAGGTGGCGGAGGCTTGGCGCTCGCGGTTTGTTGCCGCGGGGCTGGCGGCGGAGCGATTGGAAATCCGCGGTCGGAGTCGCACGGTTGCGGAGCACCTGGCGCACTATGGGGAGGTCGATTTGGCCCTTGACCCGTTCCCTTACACCGGTTCGACGACCACCTGTGAGGCGCTGTGGATGGGCGTGCCGGTTGTCTCGCTGCGGGGCAGCAGTTACGTCGGCCGTATGACGGCGAGTTTGGTAAAGACAATTGGTGCGGAGGAGTTGATCGCCGATTCGCCCGCGGAATATGTGGCCATTGCACGCAACTTGGCTGCGGATGCGCCCCGTTTGGCGGCATATCGGCGGAGCCTGCGGGATGCGATGGCTGCGTCGTCGATTTGCGATGGACCGGCCTATACGCGGGCGCTCGAACAACTGTATCGCGGCATGTGGCAACGTGTATGTGAGAAATCATGAGCACGACATCGCAACCGGAGTTCGATCGCGCGTTCGCCGTGCATCAGTCGGGGGATCTGCCGACTGCCATCCAGATGTACCGTCGGATGCTGGAGGATTTCCCATCGTACGCGGATGCGCTGCATTTGTTGGGCGTGGCGCTGCATCAACAAGGGGATCATGTAGCGGCGGTGGAGCACATTCGTCGAGCGCTGGTATTCTGTCCGGACAACGCGACGGTTGTCTGCAATCTGGCGACGGCCCTGCAGGCGCAGGGGCAGACGGCTGCCGCGTGTGCGGAATTTGAACGTGGTCTGGCGATTGCCCCGGCGAGTGCGGAATTACATTTTAATCACGGGAATTGTCTGAAACGCGTCGGGCGGTTAGCCGAAGCGATTACCGCGTACGAACGGGCGTTGCAACTTCGGCCGGTTTATCCTCAGACGCTGAATAATTTGGGAAATGCACTGGTCGAACAGGGGCGGCTGGAGGATGCCGTGCGGTGCTTCCGCAAGGCGCTCGAGCAACAACCGACGTTTGCCGACGCACATCACAATCTGGCCAATACGCTGGTGCGTCAGGAGCGGCATCGGGAGGCGCAGCCGCATTTCGCCGCAGCGGCGGTGCACGCGCCGCAGCGGCCGGAGTTTTTGCAGAGTTATTTTCTGTCGTTGAGCTACGATGCCGACGGCGACGCGGATCAGCGGCTTGAGCTGCACCGTTTATGAGGGCATCAGATCGCCGCGAGGTGTGGGATCTTGCCAGCAACGAGAAGATCGGC
>CALFYU010000426.1 GCA_937952455.1 uncultured Planctomycetaceae bacterium | reverse complement strand
CAAACACTGTCCGCATCATACCGCGGAAACAGCGGCGCGCCCTTTTCAATCGCAGTTCCCGGTTGTAACCGACCCCAGGTGGTCAGGCGTTCCCAATCGCCGCAGCCGTTGTTCGCCAGCATCTCAGCATAGTCCCCACAGCCGATGCGTTGCCAGAACAATTCACAGGCGTCCGGGACGAACGGCCACAGCAAGACCGAGGCGATCCGCAAGGCTTCGGCACATTGATAGAGGACCGTACCGACGGCCGGCAATTTCGTTTCGTCTTTGGCCATCCGAAATGGCTGCGTTTGTTCGATAAAACTGTCGACGTCGCGGACCGGCTGCAACGCCGCCTCGCCGGCGCGGGTCAGGTCCAAGACCTCGAAGCGTCGCACATATTCACCCGCCCAATCCGATTGCTGCAGCGCGATATCAGCAGCATCGTCGGCCGGCAATGGCACAGGGAGTCGGCCGTCGAAATACTTGCCGATCATGTTGGCCACCCGCGCGCAACAGTTCCCAAATGTGTTGGCCAGATCGCTGTTGTAGACCTCGATGAATAACTCGGGGCTGAACGCACTGTCCGAAACGCCCAGCGGACCCCGCGTCGCCAGGAAATACCGCAGCGCATCGAGGCCGAACGTGCTGACGTAGTTGTCAATCGCGGCCGGATCGAGAAAATTGCCGAGCGACTTGCTCATCTTCTGGCCGGAATCGCTGACCCAATAGCTGTGGGAATAGACCTGCCGTGGCAGGTTGACCCACTGGTAACCGGGGCATTTTTGCAGCGCCAGCAGCAGCGCCGGCCAGATCGCCGCGTGGAACCAGAGGATGTCCTTGGCGATGAAATGCACCGCACCGGCCTGCCAGAACTTGCGGCGGTCGCCCCAGGGGCTGTCGGTCGCGGTGTCCACAAATGTCAAATAGTTAAACAGCGCGTCGATCCAAACGTAGATCGTTTGCGCGTCGTCGCCCGGAACGGGAATTCCCCATCCACCCGCGCCGCTGCGACTGATGGGAACGTCTTCCATCTCCTTGATGCGATTGACGATCTCATTCTTGCGGGCCGCGGGCTGCACAAACGGCACGCCCTCGGCGTCACGCTGCGCATAGACCGCGAGGAGTGATTCGCGGTACGAGGCGAGTCGAAAGAAGTAATTCTGCTCCGTCTTGCGAATCAACGGCTTGCCGTTGACTTCGGATTTGTAGTCGTTCTGTCGCGCCTTGTTGTCGGGAACGTATTCCTCCTGACCGGCGTCGTACCAGCCGACGTAATCCCCTTGATAGACGTCGCCCGATTCGAGCAGCGCCTGGACGTACTTTGAGACGGCCGCCTTGTGCCGCTCGGCGCTGGTGCGGACGAAATCGTCGTTGGTAATCTCCAGCCGCTCGAAGACGTCGCGGAAGGCAGCGGCGTTTTGATCGGCCCAGGCTTGCGGCGTCAGTCCCATTTCGGCTGCTTTTTCGGAGACCTTGGCGGCATGTTCGTCGACGCCGGTGAGAAAAAAGGTCTCGTCACCGATAAGCCGGTGAAATCGCGCGACGACGTCTGCGACCATTGTCGTATAGACGTGGCCCAAGTGCGGCCGATCGTTCACGTAATAGATCGGCGTGGTGACGTAGAAGCGGGAGCGATCGGTCATGCGGAAGCGTCAACCACCGGCTTGGATTTGATGGGCTCGGGCCATGGCCTCTTCGGCTTCGGGAATCTTGCCGCACCGCTGATAGATCACGGACAACTGCGTGTAGTTGAACGGATCACTGGGAGCCAACTCCACGACTTTAAGGGCATGGGCGATGGCCTCGTCGTTGCGTCCCAACCGCTGCAAGTGCACGGCGAGTGCGGAGTGCGTCAACGAATGTGCTTCGTCGATCTTCAGGATTTCTTCCAACTTGGCGACTGCTCCTTCGAGGTCACCCGCTTCCTTGAGTGCGGTCGCTTCGTCATACATTTCGTCCGGGGTAGCCATAGGGTCCTCATCGCTGTCTGAATAGTGGGCGGAGGGCGCAATCCGCAGATGTTTGGTTTCGCGTCTTATTATAGGGCGGTGCGAGGATTTGCCTACCGCCAGCGGCCCGCGCAGCGGAGATGCGACGGAATTGGACGGGTAAGTGCCAGATTCCCAAACAGCTGGCAGGCATCACACCATTTCGTAGGGTGCGTCGCGACGCACCCTACGAATCTGAAGATTTCGTGCGGCGTGAAATTAACGGGCGGCATCCCACCACCAGCGATCGGCATCGCCGCCGGCGAGGGCGCGGGGGGGCGTGAGTTCTTGGCTTTCGGCCTGCAGGGCGGGATCGTTCAGAATGCGGCCGACCTGTCCGACGACGCCGCCGGCGACTTGCACGACGATATCACGCCCGCCGTAGACGCGGTGATTGATCACCGATTCAATTTCGGTCGGCGTATCGGCATGCGCGACCTGATGGGCGCCGCCGGGGGCGAATCCTCCCATCTCCCAACCGATCATCTCATACAGGCCGTTCCGCTGACAGATCGCTGCCGCCATCGCCGTATCGAACACGTTTCGTAGCTCAGCAAACACCTTGTCCCGCTCGGCGACGTCGTCGTAGTGATTGGTGAAATTCGCCGCGAACTCGCGGTTGATCGGTTCGGCCTGGCCGGTTTGGATGCGTTTCCCCTGGGCGGTCACGAACTGGTTTTCCGATTGCACCAACACGGACGAACCGCGAATCTCAAAGGCATCGCGGTCGGGGCTGTGCAGGATGGCGTCGTACTTCATCGTTAACCACCAACGGAGTGCCGACAGCGGAACACCCTGCACGGCGTCGTTGCGCCGCAGCAGCGAAAAGAAACTGGGCACATTCGGCCCGCCGTCCAACTTGCCAATGCCGATCAACTTCATGCGGTAGTCGGCGTCGAAAATGACTTGAGCGACGTGCGTTTCGCGCGGCACGCCGTAGATTTCGACGTCCTGCAGCCCCATGTGGTCCCGCAACTCATCCAGCCAGTTGTTCCGCTGGCCCGGTTTCAGCGGGCCTGCCGCTTGCGACGCCTCGACGAATTGTTTCACCTGCTTCAAGTTGGCTTCGCGGGGGTTGATCGAACAGCCGAACGCCCCGTTGCCCGAGGGAGCGAAGACGCGAAGCAGCGTGACCAGATCGTCGAGTTGTAAGACCGGCCGTCCGGAATTTACGCCCAGCGCCCGCCCGTCGTCGTCGAGTTGCCAAAGTTCGGCCGGGCCGGCGATGACGACGTCCCGCGCTTCGGGGTAGACGAAGACGTACCGCACGGCTGTGAGTCCCGCCAGGTAGCGGACGTCTTCGGGCAATTCCTGTCCCGCGTTTCGATAATCAGCCACCAGCCGTTCCAGGCGGGGCAGCGAGACAATTCGCAACGGACTTCCACCGGTGACTTCTAGCTGAGCGGTTGGCGGAGCCGCATGGGCCGCCAACTCCTGCAGCCGGCCGCCGTCGTCGATTGCGGTGACCTTGTCGAGTTGGCGGTGCGGATCGGCGCGGACGCCGGTTTCAAACGGCGAAACCGTGCCGGGACCGCCGACGTCTTCCCAGGTGTCCGGCTCAACCGTCTGGGTGATCAAATCGATCAATGAGTCGAAGTCAGCTGCCGAACCGCCACTGGGGGGCAGGGGAGGCCCGTATTCGCGCAAGGCAGCGTGCACAACTGCCGCCGAGGTTGTTGCCGGCGCGGTCACGTCCGGGAACACTGGCTGATGGGCCGGCGCGGTGGCGGCGACGGTCTTCGTGATTGCACCGGATGTCGGCGCGATCGGACGGTGTCTCTCCGGCAGCGGCGACTGTGCGACATCTGTGCCGGTTTCATGAAGCAGCGACGCCTGCGTTGAGGTTGCGGCGGGGCTGGTTGCCGTTTGGCGATTCATCCACCGCGCAGCGATGCCGAACGACGAGACGACTAAGACGAAAATTAACGTGCACGCGGCGATCAGCGAGCCGCGTTTGCGCCTGCGGGACTGCCGCAAGTATGACGCTGAGTGGTGCCGTCGAGAGTGAGTGCCGGTCGACGTCCGGTGTTCGTGCGCTGCTTGCGCGCGGTGCATGCGATCGCTCATGGCCCGCCTTTCGGTGATAGAGTGGAAAGCGCTCTTACCAACGAATGCGAGCATCGCATCTTGAATTCGACCGGTCAAGCACAATCCGCCGAAATCAGCCACCGCGGAAAGGATCCCGGTTACCAGGAAAGCCCGTGATATCCGCCCGACGAGGTCCGCTCTTTATCGATCCGCACGAGATCGATCACGATTTGATCGTCACGCACACGGTCCAGAATCCCCTCGTAATGCGCGTCCTTGTTGCCGATCACGATGCATTCGCTGCTTTCGATCACTTCGTCGAGGCTGCCGACCATCAGTTCCGAGACGTGGCTGATCTTCTCGTCGATAAACTTGCGGTTGCTGCCCATCAGCCGCGAGGTCTGGATGTGCGGATCGAAGATCTTGACGCTCTTGCCGCGACCGATCAACGCCTCGGCCAATGCGACGTGCGGGCTTTCGCGGAGGTCGTCGGTGTCGGGCTTGAAGCTGAAGCCCAACATGCCGATGTTCTGTTTCCCGGTGCCGAGGACGGTTTTGATCGCCAACTCGACTTGCTGGCGATTGGACTCCAAGATCCGTTCCAGCATCGGCAAGGCGACGTGGTGTTCGCGCGACAGCGCCATGATCGCCCGCAAGTCCTTCGGCAAACAGGAACCGCCGAACGCGTAACCGGGCTTTAAGTAGTAGGGCGAAAGGTTCAACTTGTCATCGGCGCAAAAGATCTCCATCACGGCATGGCTGTCGACTTCCAGCGACTTGCAAATGCGGCCGATTTCGTTGGCGAAACAGACCTTCGTGGCGTGAAACAGGTTGCAGGCATATTTGATCGTCTCCGCCGTGCGGAGGTCGGTCAGGAACAGCGGGGCGTCGATGTGGGCGTATAGGTCACCGACGATCTGTGCATCTTCGGGGCGCGACGCGCCGACGACCGTAAACGGTGGGTGTTCGTAATCTTTGAGCGCCGTCCCTTCGCGCAGGAATTCCGGATTGCTCACTACGGCGAAATCTGCAGGGCAACTCTTGCCGCTGGCTTTGGCAATCACCTCGACGCAGCGGTCACAGGTGCCGGGCAGCACGGTCGAGCGAATGATCACCACGTGCCGCGTCTCTTTTTGGGCGATCGCTTTGCCAATATCGCGGCAGACCGCTTCGATGGCGGAGAGATCAATCTTCTCGTTCGGCAGGCTCGGGGTGCCGACGCAGATAAACGAAATGTCGGTGGCCAGAATGCCGGCGGTCGTGTCGGCCGTGGCGCTGAGCCGCTTTTCCGCGACTTGCTTGGCGGCTAACTCCGCCAAGCCCGGCTCGAACAGCGGGACGCTGCCGGAATTGATGGCGTCGACTTTTTCGGGGACCAGTTCCACGCCGACGACGGTATTGCCGGCGGCCGCCAGATTCGTCGCCGAGACGCAACCAACGTAACCGAGTCCGAAAATGCTGATACGTGCTGGGGAACTGCTCGTCATCGAATCTCCAATCGTCCGCGTCGCCGGCAGAGCTGGGAATTTTTTCGTTGGGGTGGTCTATGTGGTCAATCGGCCGCAAGTTTAGGCCTGTGTTGCTGATAGCATAGCACGCTGGTCCGGCTAGACCGATGATTTCGACGAAAATCCGGGCCGGGTGAGTCCATTCACAGCGACCCTAACAATTCCAGCAGCGGAGCGTTCGCTTCGGGGAAACGCAGGTCCGACAACTCCGCAGCGCCAATCCAGCGAAACCCGCCTTTTAAGGGTGTCTCGGCCGCTGCGTCGGTCGGCTTGCAGTGCCAGAAATGCAGGTCAACCGAACCGTGCGGGTAGGAAAATTCCCGCCGCAATAACAGCTTCACCGCTACCACAGCTAACCCGGTCTCCTCGCGGCATTCGCGCTCGGCACAGGCAGCGGGAGTTTCACCGGCGCGACACTTGCCGCCGGGAAATTCGTCATAACCGGCCAACGGCCCATCGGTACCCCGACGTCCCACGAGAAACCGTCCGTCGAATTCGACGATGGCGATGCCGATGGTTTGGGGTAGAGTTTGCATCGCGACATAAGTTGGGCAAATCTATCGACGTACGAGCGCTGTGCACGACTACATTCTAGGCTGTAGCCTGTAGACAGTAGGCTTTTGGGTGGGCAAGTGGTTGCCCGTGGGCGTGGCACATTTCTTACTGGCCACTGACCACCGGCCACTCATTACTACTTCCCTTGCAATTCGACCGGTGGGCCGCCCATGATGTGGTAGCCGCCGTCGACGTGCAGCGTCTCGCCCGTCACGCCGCTGGCCAGATCGCTCAGCATATAGAGACCCGACTTGCCGACCTCTTCGGGAGTCACGCCGCGCCGCAATGGCGAGAAGTCCTCATACAACTTGAGCATCAAGTCAAACTCGCCGACGGCCGAGGAACTGAGTGTCTTCAGCGGACCGGCACTGATGGCATTCACGCGAATGCCCTTCGGCCCGAGCTCGCTGGCCACGTATTCCGTGATGCTTTCCAGCG
>CALFYU010000425.1 GCA_937952455.1 uncultured Planctomycetaceae bacterium | reverse complement strand
TAATCACAGCGGCGATTGCCGGATTCTCGAAGCTCTCGTGCTCCATCACGTGGCACCAATGGCAGGCGCTGTAACCGATCGAAAGAAAAATCGGCCGATCCTCATCCCGGGCCTTTTGAATCGCCTCCTCGCCCCAAGGATACCAATCGACCGGGTTGTGCGCGTGCTGCAGCAAGTACGGACTGGTTTCGTCGACCAGGCGATTGGCGGGCCGATTGTCTTGGGGTGTAGAGGGAGACATGGTCGACAGCCATTCTGACAGAAAGAGAGTTGCCGCGTAGTTTTCGGGACGTCAGTGGCATCATAGGCACTTGCCGCAGTCGAACAAACCGCCACGGCCTGCATTTTTGCCGCCCGAATGCGTTATACTTATTGATGCGATGCGGAATAAAGACACCACGAAACACGCGAAACACACGAAAATTAAGTCAGAAATCGCAGCGGACTCCTGAAAGTTGGCAGCTACTTGTGGATGCGCAATTCGAATTCTTTTTTTCGTTTCTTTCGCTTTTTTCGTGGTTCTGTCTCTAATCGGCCGTGGTTGCGGTCGAAGGCTGCGTTAGTCATTCGTCGGTATGACGCGCGTTAGAAACGCCACTGGCAAAGCCTGGCACCTCATTTGAAAGACAACCGGGACAAGTCGCTCGATAGCTCACAAGAACTCAGATTCATGCAACAACGACACGTGATATTCCGCGGTGCAGCGATGGCAGTATTTGTTGCGGCCTTTGCCGCACACGCAAACGCCGAAGTCGCCGAGCGGGTTGTCTATCGGGACGAGCAACAGCAGCAACGGACCATCGAAGGTCGACTATTGGTCGAAGCGGCGGATGGGGGTGTGATGTTGCAATCGGCCGACGGCGCGATCACGACCATTCCCGCCGAACAACTCGTGCAGCGGTCGAAACTCGATGCGGAGTTCCGCCCGCTCACGGCAGACGAGGTGGGCGCGCAGCTGAAACAGGAATTCGGCGAGCGGTTCAAAATCACCCGGACCAACCACTACGTGATCTGCTCCGACGCGGGGGACGCGTATGCCGAGTGGTGCGGCGCACTTTTGGAGCGGCTTTATGCTGGATTTGAGAACTACTGGAAGTATCGCAAGTTCGACCTGGCGAAGCCGGAGTTTCCACTGACCGCCATTGTGTTCGCCCGACAGCCGGACTTTGCCGCCTATGCGACGGCCGACGCGGGGCCGGAGACCGCAACCGCCAAAGGATACTATTCGCTCAAGACGAATCGTGTCGTGCTTTACGATTTGTCCGGGAACAAATCCAACCGCGGGGCGCGCAACGCGGCGGAGATCAATCGCCGCATGGCGCAGACGCCATTTAACACAGCGACAGTCGTGCATGAAGCGACGCATCAAATCGCCTTCAACCGCGGACTTCATACGCGCTACGCCGACAATCCGCTGTGGTTCACCGAGGGGATGGCCATGTTTTTTGAAACTCCCGATTTGCGCAGCCGGTCGGGATGGAGAACAATCGGCAAAATAAATCCCTTCCGCCGCAATCAGCTCGCCAAATCCAAGCGTCTCCACACGCCGGGTGCGCTGCGAAGTTTGATCGAATCGGACGCACAACTTTTGGATCCCGAAACGGCCGAGGACGCCTATGCCGTGAGTTGGGCTTTGACGTACTTTTTGCTCAAGACGCGCGGCGATCGATATGCGGAGTATCTAGAAAGCCTCGCATCAAAAAAACCGCTCCGTTTCGGCACCCCGGAAGAGCGCGTCACAGAGTTTCAAGCAGCGTTCGGCGACGATCTGGGAAAGCTCGAACAGGAATGGCAGCGCTTCATGCAGCGGACGAAATGATGCAGCGCTGCCACCTGATGTCGAACAACTGATCATGGGAGCCAAGCGTTCAAATCAAATGCGTATTAGAAAATACTCACGCAAAGCCGCAAAGCTCGCAAAGAGTATTGCCACATCGAATCAGTTTGTGTCGGCCTGCGTAAAACCTGTTCCATGTAGTAAAACAGTTTTGCTTGATCACACTATCCCCGTCAATCAGGCGACAACGTCGTATTAGCCTATCTTGCCGATTCCTTTGCGAGCTTTGCGGCTTTGCGTGAGGCTTTTTTTATTCTTGGACCGTTGAAGATCCTGCGAGCGTGGGAGGCTACGGTCTCGTTCTGTGCGCGACCAGGAGACCGCTCACAACGTTGGGAGCCCTGCGTGCAACAGGATACTGGAGGGGCGAGGCTTAGTCCGAGCGAGGATATCGATTACACTATAGGGGAGCAGAATTTCGCTAAACATTAAGAACGCCTCCGCCACACCCGATTGAGATAGCACCTCTATGACCGAAAACTTCTCGCGACGCTCGCTGCTGGCCTCCTCGATCACCGCTGCCGGGGCCGGATTGCTGCTCTCGGCTCCCGGGCCGGCACCGGCCGCCGACGCGCGGCCGAAATCCGAACCGTTCCGATATTGCCTCAATATGGGAACGATTCGCGGCCAGGAACTGACGCTGGTCGAAGAGATCGAAGTCGCCGCCAAAGCGGGCTACGACGGCATTGAACCCTGGTCGCGAAAGATCGACGCGTACGTTGCCGAAGGAGGTTCGCTCACGGACCTCGGCAAACGGATTTCCGATCTGGGACTGACGGTGGACAGCGCGATCGCGTTTTCCAATTGGATCGTCGACGACGACGTCAAACGCGCCCAAGCCTTAGAAGAGGCCAAACGCAACATGGACGCGCTGGCGCAAATCGGCGGCACGCGAATCGCCGCTCCTCCGGCCGGCGCGACCGATCAAGCCGACCTGGATCTGTACAAAGCCGCCGAGCGTTACCGGGCGCTGTTGGATCTCGGAGATCAAATGGGAGTCGTGCCGCAGGTCGAGGTCTGGGGATTTTCAAAAAGGCTGTCTCGTTTGGGCGAAGCCGTCTTCGTGGCCATCGAAAGCGGGCATCCCCGCGCCTGCCTGTTGCCGGATGTCTATCATGTTTACAAAGGGGGTTCGGACTTCGCCGGACTGCAAATGGTGTCCGGAGCGTCGATTCACGTCTTTCACGCCAACGACTACCCCGCCGATCCACCCCGCGAAACAATCAACGACTCCCACCGCGTCTATCCCGGCGACGGCATCGCGCCACTGACGGAGATCTACCGCACAATCTACAACGCCGGCTTCCGCGGCACGCTCTCGCTGGAGTTGTTTAATCGCGAGTATTGGAAGCACGACGCACTGACGGTGGCCAAAGCCGGCCTGGCAAAAATGCGGGCATCGGTGCAGCAGGCGTTCGCGTGAGGGTTCGGTCTGAAATCGCGGCCGGCTAACGTGCGTCGTCCGTGACCGCTTCGACCAGCAACGAGAACGCCCGGTTTCCGTCGTCGCGATTTTGGTGCAGTTCCCGCTTCGTGATCCAACTTACGACCAAGTCCTGGCTGGGGAACACGGCCATCCCTTCATTGCCACCGTGTCCTAAGCAGGCGTAAAAATCGTCCGGCACGTCAGGAAACCACAGTTTTCCGTCGCGCGACTTGCGATTGAGCCACCACATCCAGCTGTACCCGCCGTTGTGATCACACTGGTTGCCCCGCCCTCCGATTGTGCGGACGGGAAAAATCGTGTCCGCTGCCCGTGCCTTCGTTCGCGGAATCGACAAGGGAAGCGGATCGGTGACGGCGAGAATCGCCAAGTCCTCGCGCAGCAGTTGTTTGTCCTCCCAACGGCCGTGATTGAGAAACAGCCATCCAAAACGGCAAAAATCGCGGGCCGACACACGAAACCGGCCGGTGTTCCGCTGCAGGATATTCGGCGTGCCGTCCTGGAATTGCAGCGGCTGCGAAATCAAAGGCTCAATCACCTGCGCTTCCGCTTTGTCCCAAGGAACTCCGTAGACTTTGTTGATCAAAGTGTCCCAGAAAAATCCCATCGTCGCATCGTTGTAATCGAACGCCGTACCGGGCGGCTCTTCGAACCCCAAACAAGCGGTTTGAAATCCCAGATGCCGAAACGTTGTCTTGAGATCCTTGTGGCTCGCCCCGTTCTGCACGCCCGGCTGACCCTCCCAATACGACACGACGGGATCATCCAGACTGGCGATCTTCCCTTGCTCAAACGCCTTGAGCATCAGATAGCTGTAAAACGGCTTGACGGCTGAAGCGACGTCGTGCGGCTGATCATATTCTCCCCAGGAATCGACCAGGTACCCGTGCCGCACAATGCAGCCGCGGCCGCCGACGAATTCTTGAAACTGCGCGAGTTTGGCTTCGTCCAAACCTTGGCTGGCGGGCGTCCTGCGTTGCCACCTGGCTTGGGGAAAGACCCTGCCGCCACTTTCTTGCCCCCATAGCGGCGAAGTCCCGATTATGATCAACACGAATGCTATTGCCGAGCGCACTTTGGTGGACATGCTGTTCCTCCCGATCGGCGACCGATCGCGAGGATCGTCCCGACGCCTAATTCGATCCGTTAGGGTTGAATTGGCTGAGCAGGCTGTCACGACAGCCGTCGGCGTTGAACACGTGCAATCCGAACTGTTCAGCCAGGTCCTGGCAAGCTTTGATTCCCCGTACGCTGTTCCCTTTCATGTCCAGCGGCGGTGAAAACGTGCCGATGCCGACTTGCCCCGGAACCACGGCGACAATTCCTCCACCCACGCCGCTTTTGGCGGGGATGCCGACGCGGTACGCCCATTCGCCAGCGTAATCATACATGCCGCATGTCTGCATGACACTCAGCAGATCTTTGACATATTCCGCGTCAAGCGCCCGCTCACCGGTGAGCGGGTTCACGCCGCCGTTGGCCAGGGTGGCTCCCATGACCGCTAAGTCCTTGGCGGTGATCATGATGCTGCACTGTTGAAAGTATAATTCCAGCGTGTCTTCCAGTCGATCGCTGAGCATGCCGAAATTGAGCATCAAATGGGCGATCGCCCGGTTGCGGTGCCCGGTCGCCCGTTCCGAGGAAAATACCGAATTGTCCACAAACACCTCACGGCCGCAATAGCGGCGGAACATGGCCAACATCCGCCGCACGCGGTCCGGAAAGTCCTTTCCCGCAATCAAGTCCGTCGCGGCAATTGCACCAGCATTGATCATCGGATTAAAAGGCCGATTGGACGTCTCGTCCAGCGTAATCGAGTTGAAGGCTTCGCCAATCGGTTGGACGCCAATCTTTTCTAATACGGTTTCTCGCCCGTGATCTTCAAGCGCCATGCCGAACACAAACGGTTTGGAGACCGATTGAATGGTGAACGGCTGGTCGCTGTCACCAACGTTGATCGTCCTTCCATCGACCGAAACGACTGAGATCCCAAACCAGTCCGGGTCGGCGTTCGCCAACTCGGGAATATAGTCGGCAACCTTTCCCTCCCCCGCTGACTGATACTTGGAATGCAATTCGCGGAGCGTATCGCGCAGCGGCGACGCGGCGGATTTCATTTTCGTCAGCAGCGCATCGAGATGCGAATCATGGTCGTTGGGCATCGGCAGAACCTGAGCGGGGTGAACTATGCGGTAACAGTATCCGCCACGCACTGTAACTCGCGCGTAAAGGGATGTTCGGGATAACGATTGACGAAGAGGGAGCCGCTGGCCACACGGACGATCTCATTGTTAAGCGGCAACATGGCCACGACCCGGGCCTGATAGGCCGACTCGACCTTTGCCTTGAGCGCCGCCCGGTCCATTCCCGGCGGAATCTTGTTCACAATCAGCAGCGGGTCCTGCACTCCCAGCCGCCGCGCCAATTCCAACGTCACCGACGTCCCTTGAAAATCCTGATTGTCGGGCCGCATGACGAGCAATAACAGATCAGAGATCACGATCGACATCAGTGTCTCTTCGTTGACGCCCGGATGCGTGTCGATGATCAAGTAGTCCAAGTTCAGTTCGCGGACCAGCGATTTGAAGCCGTCGTTGAGCAGCCCGACGTCGTAGCCTTCTTTGAGCACCCGGCCGATCTCACCGGTTTTGATGTTGGCGGGAATGAGAAACAGCCGCGGGCGCTCATCCATCTCATCGACGTTTCCAATCGTCTTCGTCGTGAGATCATAGGCGGCCTGCTGAATGCTGCAGTTGCCCCATAGAAAGTCATTCAGTGTCTTTTTGATCTGCTCGCCGTTGAGCTGAAAAATGACGTGCACCCCGGGGGATTGAATGTCCGTATCGACAATCCCCACTCGATTGCCGGCGCGGGCGATCATCACCGCCAGGTTCGCGGTGGTGTTGGATTTGCCGGTTCCTCCGCGAAAAGAATGCACGGAAATGATTTTCGCCACGATGCTTGTTCACCCCTGATTTCCAAAACTGCCGGTTACCGCCGACGACCAGCCCATTGAAATCAAGGGTCGCTATTGCGGAAATCATCGTCGCGTTTCAAATGCCGTACTTGCTGCTGCAATGCCTGAAACGCATCCCCATCGGCGATTTGTTTCACTTCATCCGCCGTCCGCTGCTCATCGAGCACCAAAAAATCGAGCGCATCGAAATCGATGTCCTCAATGGTCGGCGTGCTGGACGAGGCCGCGTTAGTCGTCACGAAATGCAGCGACGGCCCGCTGGATCCCAATTGAAACACGAGGTCGTCGACCAATTCCGACGCCGTCACCGGTACGCCTTCGACCAGCGTGCCGTTGCGACCGTGCGAATACAACCGCCAACGGCCCTCTTCATAGCACAACTCGACATGCAGTCGGGAAACGTGCGAGTCAGACAGGCTCACGTCATTCTCAACCGCGCGGCCCACAGTCAGCCGGTTGCGGTCCGTGAAGTGCCATGTCTGAATCGGCCGTCCCTGCGCAGAATCGAGCAAATGCAGCGTAACGCGACCACCTTCTTCGTGTTCTTTGGCCATTTTTGCAAAAACGGTCTATGTAGATGACGTGGATCGGCGCCTCCTCCATCTTGCAACTCCCGTTCCGCCCGTCATCCCGTTCGGGATGCAGAGACACAATGCATTTCAAAGACAAGAGTTACGTCGACGCCACTGTCTTACACCGAGGGCATAATGCTCAGAGGTTGCGCAATCGTTGCCAACATCGCATGCAGAGTTGTTGGCTATTCGCCGAATTCTGACATCGGACCGAAGAAACACGACCCGACGCGCGACCTTACGCCTGTCGGCTCGCCCGCAACCGCCGCTTGGCCGCCGCGCGGTCGATCAGGGCCTGCGCAGCGTCGTTCAGCAGCAGCACGCCGATGATGAAGATCAACAGCCCGTTGGAAAAGTGCGCTCCGGTGCCATCAACCAGCAGTTTGGTGGCGATCACCGCCAGAATTGACAGCATCAATACGCCGAAGTGCTTGTTCTTCGAAATGATGGCGCTGATCGGAATCATGCCGAATACCATGATGAATGACGCCATCAGGATCGCCGCCACCATCCACCAGAATTCCGTTTCGAGGTCCATGATGGCCACCGCCGCGAAGAATGAAT
>CALFYU010000424.1 GCA_937952455.1 uncultured Planctomycetaceae bacterium | reverse complement strand
TAATTAGAACGCTCGAGGTTGATGTAAGGGCACGTGGTGGCCGCCCTTCGGTTGCTATTCGTCCATATGTCGTTTTGTTATCTCGGTGTCACTCGCGGGCCGAAATGGCCAATAGTTGATGCCGTCGTTTGCCCTGCTGCGCCAGCCGAAATAGAACGCGCTGCCGTCAGCGGTGTCCAGCAATAGCGATTCCGCGTCACGACCAATTATCATTTTCGGCCAGCTGCCGACACTGCGGGGAAAACTTGCCGCAATCACACCATTGCTATCAATGATGTACGTGCCGCGAAACGTCTGGACACCGTAGCCATATACGACCATAACGACGTGCTTGCTGTCCACAAAATGCAAATCGACATCGCAATCCGTGCCGATCCATTTCCCGTCGAACGAACGAAACGTTAACGCCCCCACATTCTCAAGGTTTTCCAGGAATTCAGCGCGCACGTTCGGACCAGTCTTGTACGGTTTATACGAGCGGTTGATGACGACAATAACCAAAACGATCACTGCCAAACCAATCGACGCGCCGATGACATGATATCGCTTCATTCGTTGAACCTACTGACGAAGCGCCGAGGGACCGCAGTTGAGCGCCCATGAGCACGATTTCCATCGTTAACGAAAACTCGTTGGGTGTCTTTTGGGACGTAGCAAGTCTCGTCAGCGTCAGAAATCTTCTGGTCTTCGGTCAGTGTACGACCGGACCCGGCTCGGCGAAAGCCCTTTTGTAGGATCGCCACAGCCGCTTCACCCTTCTGGTGTCGACTGAGTTCCATTAAATTGGATGGGGATCAGGAACTGTCTTTATGGCGTGCCACGTATGTGGCCTTGGCCGAGTATTGGGAGACAAAGATGTCGCGTCTAACCACAACCATCATCGTGAGCGCGATGTGCCTATCGTCGACAAGCACGCTGTTCGCTGACGACAAGCCGGACGAGCGGCCGCTTTATCAACAACAGACGGAACGAATCGAAACGACCTCGGCTGAGGCGATCAAACGGGAAACGGCGGCCATCAAGGCATCGCCCGACGACAAGCAAGCCTATAGCCGCCGCGGCGATGCTTATTTCTTCACCGGACAGTTCGACAAGGCGGTTGCTGACTACGAGAAGATGGTCGCGCTTGATCCGGAGATTGCTCCCAAGCATTGGCGGTTGGGGTTGGCCTATTACTTCGCGGGGCGGTACGCGGAGACGGCCAAGCAGTTGGGGCTGTACCACAGCTACGACGACCAGGACCGCGAGAACGGTATCTGGATTTTTCTCGCACAGGCACAATCCGACGGCATCGAGCAGGCCCGCAAGCAGATGATTCGCTACAAGAAAGAGGACCGCGCGCCGCTGCCGGACGTTTATCGCATGTTCGAGGGCAAACTCACGGCCGAGGAATTGCTCGGCCGCATCGATGCGGAAATCGAACAAAAGCAGCTTCCGCAAGCTGTCCGCGAGCAGCGGCTGTTTTATGCCCATCTCTACATCGGGCTGTTCGCTGAAGCTGAGAAAGATCCCCGGCGAGCACGCCAATCGTATCTCGCCGCCTGCGAACAGAACTGGCCGCTGAAAGCCGGCTTCGGGCCGGCGTATATGTGGCATTGCGCGCGGCTGCGGCTGGTCGAACTCGACAAAATGGCCGACGAGCAGACCACAGATAAAGCGAAGTAATTCGGTCGCACGATGGGTCTACGCGTCCCAATTGTCGCACTGGCGGCTCCTTGACATCGGTACAGTCATATGTTTGACTATTGATAGGTTCTCGTGGGCGGCGTGAGGGTCCGCGCTTTCCCGAATACGCCGCCGAATCTCTCAGTTTCCAGGCATTTTTGAGGCTCGTCGCGATGCCCCGACGCACGCGCTGGATCATTCCGTTTTGTCTTTTGGCCGTAACGGCTTGCGCCGCAACGGTCCGCGGTGAGGATGAGAATCCGCAGCCGGCGGCGAAATTGCCCCCCGCTGCTGAGCGGCCGGTCGATTTCATCAAGGACATCCAGCCGATTTTCGTCGCGTCGTGCTACGACTGTCACGGCGGCGGCGAACAGGAAGGGGGTCTGCAGCTCGACGCGCGGGACAACGCCCTGAAAGGGGGCGATTCCGGGCGGGTCATTGAAAAGGGCAAGAGCGCCGAAAGCCTGTTGATCCAATATGTCGCCGGGGCTGATCCCGAAAAGGTCATGCCGCCGGAAGATATCGGCGACCCGCTGACGCCCGAGCAGGTGGGATTGCTCCGCGCTTGGATCGATCAGGGGGCGGATTGGCCCGACAGTGTCGCCCTTCCCGAAGGGGGGGACCCGCGTGCGGAGCACTGGTCGTTTCAACCGATCGTGCGGCCCGAACCTCCGGACGTGAAGAACGATCTGTGGGTTCGCAACGCGATCGACCGGTTCATTCTGCGCAAGCTCGAAGCGGAGGGCGTCGAACCCTCTCCCGAGGCGAGCCGGCCGACATTGATCCGCCGTCTGAGTCTCGATTTGCGGGGGTTGCCGCCGACACCTGAAGAAGTCGAGGAATTTGTCTACGACGAGCGTCCCGATGCGTACGAACAATTGGTCGAACGGCTGCTGGCGTCGAAGCACTTCGGCGAAAGGTGGGGACGGCATTGGCTCGATCTGGCCCGTTATGCCGACAGCGATGGTTATGAAAAGGACCGGCCCCGTCCCTGGGCTTGGCGGTACCGGAACTGGGTGATCGACGCCATCAATGCCGACATGCCGTTTGATCAGTTTACGATCGAACAGCTTGCCGGCGATTTGCTGCCGAATCCGACGCTCAATCAACGCATCGCCACCGGCTTTCACCGCAATACGCTGACCAATACCGAAGGGGGGACCGACAAGGAAGAGGATCGCGTCAAACAGGTGGTCGACCGCGTGAATACGACCGGCACCGTCTGGTTGGGAATGACGGTCGGCTGCGCGCAATGCCACACGCACAAATACGATCCGATTCTGCAGCGCGAGTATTACGGGCTGTTCGCCTTTTATAACAGCGACAAAGAAGAAAACATTCCCGCCCCGCTGCCGGATGAATTGGCCGCCTATGAAGAGGCCAAGGCCAAGTTCGATGCCGAAATGGCCCCGCTGAAACAGGCGGTTGCCGACTTTGAGCAGAATCAACTTGCACAACGACAAGCCGCATGGGAACGCGAACTGGCAGCAGCGACCGGTCCGTTGGGTTGGACAGTCGTTAGCCCGGTGAGTTTCACCTCGGCCGGCGGCGGCACGTTGACAAAACAAGATGACAAATCGCTGCTCGCGTCGGGTGTCAGTCCGGTTAAGGACGTCTACACGGTCGTCTTAAACACCAAACAAAAACGAGTCACCGGCCTGCGCTTAGAGGTCTTCGCTGACGATAGTCTGCCGAACAAGGGCTTTGGGCGCGGTGAGAGTGGGGCGTTCGTACTCACGGAAATCACAGTCACCGCGGCCCCCACGGGAGACCCGACAAAAGCCAAGTCCGTGACGTTGCACAATGCATCGGCTACGAGCGCCGATAAAAAGTCGCCTATTGCCGCGGCGATTGACGGCAAGGACGATACCGGTTGGACGATCGATGGAAATCAAAAAGACAAGCGGCAAGTTGCAACCTTTGAAGTCAAAGAGGACATCCGCTTCGAAAGCGACGTGACGCTCAACGTGACGCTGCGGCAAGTCGGCGGCGATAACGCGACGCTTGGCCGCATTCGCCTCGCCGCCACGGCTGTCGAGCCTGATCAAGTTTCCGAACTGATCCCCGATCACATTTTGGATGCACTCACAGTCGCCGCCGATCGCCGCACGCCGGAGCAGCAAAAACTGATCGGCGACTATTACCGCACGATTGATCCGGGGTTCGTCAAACTGACCGCCGCCGTCAAGGCACAGGCCGCCAAGGAGCCGCCCTATCCTCCCACGCTGGCGCAGACGATCGCGATGATCGAAGAACCTCGCAAGAACCACCTATTGATTCGCGGTGATTTTCTGCGGAAGGGGGACGAGGTCCCGTACGAGACGCCGGCGATTTTGCACGAGTTCGAACCGGCCGGCGAGCAGCCGACGCGTTTGGACCTGGCCCGTTGGCTGATGGCGCCCGAAAATCCGCTGACGGCGCGCGTGACCGTCAATCGCATTTGGAAACACCTGCTGGGCCGCGCGATCGTTCCCACCGAGGACGACTTCGGCATGCGGGGCGATTTGCCGTCGCACCCCGAACTGCTCGATTGGCTGGCGACGGAAATTCAGGCGCAGGGATGGAGCCGCAAACAAATGATTCGCACGATCGTGCAATCGGCCACCTACCGGCAATCGTCCGCCTATCGTCCGGAATTGGTCAACCGCGATCCGGCCAATGCCTGGCTGGCGCGTCAGAACCGTTATCGGCTCGAGGCCGAGGTCGTTCGCGATTCGTTCCTGGCTTCCAGCGGATTGCTGTGCCGCAAGATCGGCGGCCCCAGCGTCAAGCCGCCGCTGCCGGCCGATGTGGCCGCGCTCGGCTATGCAGGAAGCGTCAAATGGCAAGAAAGTGAAGGGGAGGACCGCTATCGCCGCGGTCTGTATATCTTCTTCCAACGGACGGTCCCCTATCCCATGCTGGCCACGTTCGACGCCCCCGACTCGAACACCACGTGCACGCGGCGGGAACGGTCGAATACCCCGCTGCAGTCGCTGACGCTGCTCAACGATCCGGTCTTTTTTGAAACGGCGCAAGCACTCGGACATCGCATGATGAAGCAGCATCCGAGTGACAAGGCCGCGCGTTTGCAATACGCATTCCAATCCTGCATGGCGCGGCGGCCGACGGGCCGGGAGCTGGAGCAACTGGAATCGTTGTACGATGAGATGCTGGCAGAGATTCAGACCGACAAAGAGATCGAAGGCCAGCTGATTGGCGACATCAAAGTTCCACCCGAGGAAGTAACCGATACAGCCGCCTCGGTCGCCGTCGCGCGGATCATTATGAATCTCGACGAATTCGTCACCCGGGAGTAAACGCATGGACCGGATTCAGCAACAAATGGCACAAACCCGCCGCGACTTCCTCGCCACGTCGGCCAGCGGACTGGGGACGCTGGCGCTGGCGTCGCTGCTGCAGCAGGACGGATTGCTGGCGGCAGAGTCGTCAGACCCGTTGGCGCCCAAAGCGCCGCATTTTGCTCCCAAGGCGAAAAACTGCATATTCATTTTCATGGCCGGCGCGCCGAGCCAATTGGACCTGTTTGATCCCAAGCCCAAACTGAATGAACTGCATGGACAGCCGTTGCCCGAATCGCTGACCAAGAACGTTCGCTTCGCGTTCATTCAGAAAGAATCGGCGGTGTTGATCGGCAGCAAACGCAAGTTCACACCCCACGGCGAGTGCGGCATGGAACTTTCCGACGTGCTGCCGAATATTGCGACCTGCGCAGACGACATCGCACTGATTCGCTCGATGCGGTCCACGCAGTTCAACCACCATCCCGGCCAACTGCTGATGACCAGCGGCGTGCCCCGTTTTGGATTTCCCTCGGTCGGTTCGTGGTTGAATTACGGGCTGGGGACGGCGTCGCGCGATCTGCCCGGTTATGTCGTGCTGACCTCCGGCCGGGGCGCCAGCGGCGGGGCCTCGAATTGGACGAGCGGGTTTCTCCCCTCGACCTATCAAGGCGTGCTGTTCCGCAACAAAGGCGAGCCGGTGCTGAACCTCAGCAATCCCGGCGGCGTGACGCTGGAGATGCAAAAGAAAGGGCTGGAAACGCTCAGCAGCCTCAATCAGGCCCGCTATGAGCGGATTCGCGATCCGGAAATCGCCAGCCGGATTTCGTCCTATGAATTGGCTTACCGCATGCAGACGGCGGCGCCGGAGTTGATTGATCTTTCCGGTGAAACCCAGGCGACGCTCGACGCGTACGGCGTGGGCCGCACCGAAGAGGGGATGAAGTTCGGTCGCGGCGGCGGCAAGGGGACGTACCATTCGTTCTCGACCAACTGCCTGTTGGCCCGCCGATTGGTCGAACGGGGTGTCCGCTTTACGAACATCATTCACGCCTCCTGGGACCACCACAGCAACCTCGATCAAGAGATCGAGTTCAACGCCAAAATGGCCGACCAGCCGGTGGCGGCACTGATTAAGGATCTTAAGGAACGGGGGCTGTTGGACGAAACGCTCGTCGTGTGGGGCTGCGAATTCGGCCGTACGCCGCTGGGTGAAAACCGCGGCGGCCGCGAATCGAATACCGGCCGCGACCACCATCCGTTCGCCTTCAGCATGTTCATGGCCGGCGGCGGCATCAAAGGGGGACAGGTCATCGGCCGCACGGATGAAGTCGGCTGGAACATCGAAGAAGACCCGATCGAGGTCAACGATCTGCACGCCACAATGCTGCACCTGTTCGGCATCAACCACCTGAAACTAACCGTCCGTTTCAGCGGCCGGGACGTGCGGTTGACCGACGTGGCGGGGAATGTGGTCGAGAAACTGTTGGTATAACGCCCGGAAAACTTTGATAAGTATACAAACGTCAAATGAGAAGAACTCCGGTGCCGCCACGCAGCGCCGGAGTTCTTCGTTTACCGTCCAATCAAATCAACAGCCGTCGTGATCTTGGCCGCTGGTCGTCAACTTACGGGGCCTCGAAGTTGCCTTTGGTGATCAGACCGGGGGACAACCAGGGGCCGGAATAGTTGGTCGATGGGGGAAGTTCCACGGTCGAGTCCGTGTAGCCGTGCCCCACGGATCCGGCCGGAATCGGGAAACCGGGATTTAGGAAGCCGTCGCCGTTGGTGTCGGTGAACGTTTTGACGCTGCCGTCGGCCATCAAGATGTTGCAGGTCTTGGAGCTACCGGTGCCGTGCCAGGCGTACCAGTCACGGGTGTCCTGCAACCACAAGTTGCCGTCGTTGCCGGGAAGTCCGGCCGATGTGGTATTGGGCAATTGAGCCGGTTCAGCGTCGGCGACCGAGGTCCCGGCGGGCATCAATTCGATAGCCAGCGCCGAAGCATCCCAACGGGCGGGACCGTCGTTGAACGATTCGCCAAGCCGCTCGCCGGCATCCAGGAAACCGGGAACGTCGTCGCTGAGCACGGCTTCGGAGACGTCACCGGGGGCGGCACATCCCAGCCAGCCAATCGTGCTGGAGACGCGGCCGCTGCGATCCAAGGCCGAAATCGTCAGCGGTCCGGTGGTGCCGCCGAACCCTTTCAGACCCGTGGCCGTGACCGCCCAGTTGCCCGACGCGGCGTCAAGCACTTTCGGCCCGGAGCGGACCAGGAACCAACCGGCGGCGTAGTTCGTGCCGTAGCCGTCTTCCAAGAGCTTTTGTACGGCGGCGATCCGTGCGGCGCTTGCCGGAGGAATGGTTGTAGCGTTCCAATCGACGCAGCGTCCGGCCTGAAGACGGTTGAGGGGCGCTTGGTCCTTGTTACTGGTGTTGACGACGCCGATGAAGTCGTTGACCTTCTCGGTGCCACGCAGCAGCGAGCCGGGGCACTGCATTTGCTGCACCATGCCGCCGCCGGTGTTGACGATGTCGGCGACCCAGCCGTAGGTGTCCGGGCAACCGTCGCGGCGCCAGTCATAAGCACCGGTGCAATACCGGCCGCGGGGGTCGCCCGTGGCGAAGGCATGCAGCGAAATCCCGAATTGCCGCAGGTTGTTTTTGCATTGCGTGGAGCGAGCAGCCTCACGCGCTTGCATCACGGCGGGGACCAACAGCGAGATCAAAATGGCGATGATCGTAATGACCACCAACAGTTCGACCAGCGTAAATCCCGATCGGCGCGGTTTTTGTGTGGATTGTAAACGTTGACGTTTCATTGAGCTTGTTCTCCTCAGAACGAAAATCGGGCGACACGGCGCGAACCGCGCACGTGCCATTTGGTCTAATGTTTGGAACAACCGTATCTTCTTAGCATCTGTTCCCCGCCCCGCTCGTGCAGGGGCATGCGACCGCTCATTACACGGTGGGTTGTCAGGTTCTGGGAAACGACCTGTCGTATTGATCGCTGCTGAGGATGCGGGATTTGAAAAGGCGTCCCTCGCCTCCCTTGCCACATACGTATTCCTTCCCAGGCTCGATCGAACGATCAGCTTGCTGATGACATCCTTTGGGGGCTTCTCTCTCTCTCTTGGTACTCCTTATGAAATCCCATGAGAACGACGTTCAATCATTTCGAAATGACAGCGTGGAGTATCAGTTGATAATTGAAGAAAATGTGAACCGAAAATAAATAGTCAGTGAATTCCTGCAGTGGCGCAAATCGTTTTGCTTTGTGCGGCAAGACGGATAAGCTGGAGCGAATAATCTCTCGTTGACAAACGGAAAGTTGTGCACAATTCCCTGAGGCTTGCCATGCCCATCGAATCTGCTCCCGATCAAAAGATCCAACCGACGGACGATTCCGCCGCCGCCGCGTTTATCGCGGAGTCGCGGCAGACGTTGGTTTCCGCGCAGCTCAAGATCGTACACTGCCTGAATCAATTGCCCGATGACGATCTTTACTGGCGGCCGTTTGCCTCGGCCAATAGCGTGCAGGACATCATCCTGCATCTGTGCGGAAACGTGCGGCAGTGGATCATGCACGGCGTGGGAGACATGCCGGACGTGCGCGACCGTCCGTTGGAGTTTGCCGATCAGCGCCGATGGGCCAGAACGGATCTCATGGAGCAACTCCGCACGACGGTGGACGAAGCCGATGCGGTGCTTCGGGACTTCGATGCCCGGCGGCTGACCGAGCCACGAACCGTGCAGGGCTTCGACTCGAATCTGCTCTCGGTGATCTACGACTGTGTGAGCCACTTCGTCGGACATACACACCAGATCGTGTACATCACACGGCTGCGACTGGGAGAAGACTATCGCTTTGCCTGGGTGCCCGAAGGAATCGACGACGCCCGCCCGGGGGGTTAGACGCGCTCGTTGGGTTCGGCGAGCGCCAACGTGGCGGTGATCCCCAAGTGGTCGGAGACCTGGTCCGGCAGCGCGCGGTATTCCAGAATCTCGAAGTCGGACGACACGAAGATCCAGTCAATTCGCCGCCGCGGACGTCGGGCGGGAAAGGTGCCGAGTTTTGCCGTGGGATGATGCGTGTGCAGTCCCAATTCGCCCGCCAGATACCGTAACGTGCTGCGGCGGCGGCCCCAGCCGCAATTCATATCCCCCAAGACGACCAGCGGACGTTGTCGCTGCGAAACGACGTCGATCAACTCTTGAATCTGCCGTTTCCGCTGACGGTAACTTAGAAAATCCAGATGCACCGAAACGATATCGACGTCGCGGTCAAATGCGGGAATGGCCACCGTGGCGACGACGAAGCCCTTTTTGGGAGTCGGGGGCGACGGGGCGAAGGCGTGGGAAACCGCCTCGCCCAGCGGCCAGCGCGACAGGATGGCGGTCCCATACGTCAGGTGGGAATTGCGGGCGCGAATGGCAAGATGCCCGCCGCGGAAATGATGGTCCAGTTTTCCCAAATGGCCGACGCGGGCGACGTGGTTGAAGTTGCCGCTCCAAAACGACGGCCCATCCGCCTCCTGCAGGGCGGCGACGTCGACTTGCTCACGCCGGAGGACACGGGCGATATCGGCGAGATTGTTTTCGATCGTCGCCCGCGACAACAAGACTTGATGACTCGCCAGCCGTCGGCCATGCGCCACATTCAGGCTCATGACCTTCAGCGTCGGACGTGGCGGCGGGTCGGCCGCACCTTGGGCAGGTTGTGAACGCTGTCCTGTTTCCTCTGCCACCGCACTCTCCAACCCTACTCGACGTCATCCCATCTCGTTGCCAAACCCGGTTGCGCCCGTTGGAGACAAGCGGTCGGCCGGACGCTTCGCTGCCCGCGCTCACTAGTAACCGAGTCGCCCGGGCGTTTGACGATCGATCGGCACGTCAAACAGCCGCGGCACGTCCCCTGCCAACGATGTGCGAACCTTTTCCGTCAGTTCCTCCGGTTCGGTGATCCGTTCCGCCTCGACCCCCAGGGACCGCGCCAGCGCCACGAAGTCGATTTCCGGTCGCGTGATGTCCATCCCCTCAAATTTCCCCGCTTGAGCCTGCGGCAGGTCCATGCCCTGTGCGCCGATCTTAAGAATCTGATACTGCGCATTGTTGCAGATTACGAAGGTTACGGGAATGCGATATCGCGCCGCCGTCCACAACCCCTGAATCCCATACATGGACGCCCCTTCGCCCAGCACGGCCAGCACCGGGCGGTCCGGCCAGGCCAGCTTGACGCCGATACTGCAACCCAAGCCCCAGCCCAACGCCCAGCCGCGATGCCCGAAATAACCGGTCGGATCGGCGATCGCACCCAAGCGTTCCAGATGCGTATTCGTGGTCGTCACCGCTTCTTCAATTACGGCCGCACCAGGCGGCAGCGCGCGGGCCAGACTGTGCATAATCACCGGCGACGTCAAAGGGCGGGTGTCCCTCTGCTTTTCAACCGTCTGCAGCAGTTCATCGCGGAGTTGCTGATGAGCGGCAACACGCTTGGCCGTGCGAGTGCGGACTTCGGCCTGTTGCTCGGATGTTTGGCCTTGCCGTACCAGTTGGGCCAACTCCGCCAAACCGACCTTCGGATCACCGGCCAACGCGACTTCGGTCGGATAGTTTTTGCCCAATTCCCAATAGTTCTGGTCCAGATGAATCAATCGTGTATGCCGCGGCAAGGCCCGTGCCGGTTCGTAATAGACGTACAGCCGAAACACATCCGTCCCCGCCACAAACAGCACGTCAAACTCGCGAAGACGTTCTTCAATGTCCGGCGCCCAAAGCGGCAATCCCGGCGCCGACAACGGATGTGTGCAGGGAAAACTCAGCCGCCCGTGCGTGGTGCCCGACTCGGAAATCACGGGAGCACCGACGGCCTCGGCCAACTCCACCAGTTCAGCGACGGCGTCCGCTTCGACGACGCGGCTGCCGACGAGGATACCGGGGTTTTCGGCTGTACAAATTAGCTCCGCCGCTCGCTTCAGTTCCGCAGACGGCGGGCGGACTTGCGGATTGATCGGCTGAGGAGGCGGGAGGTCGAACTCGGCGATTTCGCGTTGTACGTCAATCGGAATCGACAGAAATACCGGACCGGTGGGGGGCATCAGCGCCGTTTGCACGGCGCGGCGAATGGCGTTGGGCAAATCGGCCGCACGTTCCACTTCAACGGCCCATTTGGTCCAGGGTTTGGTGACGCTCACCATATCGGACCACAGGATTGGCTCCTGAAATTTCAGCCGGCGATCCTGCTGCCCGGCGGTCACAATGAGCGGGGTGCCGGCGCGATAGGCGTTGTACAACATGCCCATCCCGTTTCCCAGCCCACAGCTGATGTGCAAATTGACAACGCCCGGCGAGCGGCTGGCTTGCGCGTACCCCTCGGCGATCGCCACCACCGGCACTTCCTGCAGGCCGAGGATGTATTTGATCCGTCGATGATCGACGAGGGCATCGGAGAGCGGCAACTCGGTCGTGCCGGGATTGCCGAACAAATACTTCACCCCCGCATCGGCCAGCATCTCCAAAATCGCGTCCGCGCCGTTCATAGCTGTTCTCATCCCGTGCTGTACCGAAGTTATTTGCGCCACGGATTCGACTGGCCCGTCCGCGCTGGGTTCATCCGTCGATCGGCCCGCGGGCGCTAAAAGCCGAAATCGTATTCGTCGATGTTTTCGGCCGTGAAGCGAATCGGGTCGGAGAGAATGATGGTTTGATCATCGCGGGGGCTGAACCGCAGGTGGCCGTAGCCGGGGATTTCGTCTCCTTCTTTGAGGTCCTGTCCCTCGACGACCGCCTTGGCGACGCGGACCGTGAGATCACCCAACGCGCGGGGGTCCCACAAAAAGAAACTCTCCAACACCCCCTCTTTGATATAGGGCCGCATCTTGCCGGGGGTCGAATTGCCCGTCAGCACCACTTGACCGATCTTGCCGGCTCGTTTGATCGCTTCAGCCGCCCCGGGCACCGAGTTGGAATCGAAGGCGATAATCCCCTTTAGGTTCGGATGAGCGTTGAGCAGCGTCCCCACCTTTTGCGCTGCTTCGGTTTCGTTTTCTTTGGTGATCACCGTCTCGACCAATTTCATTTTGGGATACTTTTCCGCCGCCCGCGCTTCAGCATACGATCGCCACGTGTTGAGGTTGGCAGCGTCGAGACTGGCGATGGCGACGGCCCATTCCCCCTCTTCGTTCATTTGCCGGGCGATCTCATCCATCAGCGACTCGCCCAACACCTGATCGTCGACTTGATTGACCATGTATTGCCGGCCGCTGTCCGGAGCGTCGCTGTCCCAGGTCAGTACCTTGATGCCGGCCGCCTGCGCTCGCTCCACGAACGACTTGATCCGCTTGGGCTGATTGGGGGCGATGCAGATGGCATCCACGCCGTGGCGGATCCAGGATTCGAAGTAGTCGTTCTGCTCCTCGCCGCTGGGCGTCGACGGACCGGCATAGATCAACTTAACACCCAATTCATCGGCCGCCTGTTGTGCCCCTTTTTCGCAAGCGACGAAATAATCGATCCCCACCAATTTGGGCATCATGGCGATCACGATTTGATCGTCATCAGACTTGCCGCTGGACACCGCTCCCTCGTCGAGCGCCTGCCCGCATCCGGCGAGAAATAGAGCGGCGGAAAATAGGTAGAAAAACCTGATGCTTGATCGCGAAAGTCGGTTGGTACGCATTTGATATCGAGACGCCAGGAGTATGGAAGAGAAAGCGGAGAGGGCCGGTGCGGCGCGTCAGACGGCACACGATCTATACTATTACGCCTTTCGCGGCCAACTTTCCACCGAATCGCACACATCGTGTCAGCGGGTGGCACGGTTTGCCGTTGGCAAATCCGTGTGCAGCAGTCACAAGACGCAGCAATTTCCGCGTTCTCGGCCCAGGAGGCCTCCTGCACTCAGCGGTAAGAGGATTGCGGCTTCCGGTCGGCCGAATCACTTCTTCGTTTCGGGCGGTTTGAGGACCGTGAGCCAAGGAGTCTCGATCGTCGCGCTGAAACCGGCGATGGGGGCTTCGGCGGTCCGCCCGAGCGGATTGTCTCCGGCGACTGTCCCCACAATCCGCAGCGTACCGGACAGCGGTCCGGTTGCCGACGCCAGAGAGAGCTTCACCGACTTGGCCGAATCCCCCTCTTTCTGCGATGTCACCGAAGTCGCGGTGACCCCCTCGGGCAGGTCGACGGCGGTGATCGTGACTTCACCGTCGAAACCGTTCTGCCGTTCGATCGTTACCGGAACTTCGAGCGGCGTGCCCGGAGTGAGTGTAAATTCATCCGCCGCGAGTTTCAGTTCAAAGTCCGCGGCGGGAATCACGCCGTTGAGACGATAGACATAACGAAACCCGCCGTGACGGTGCAGGTCGCGAATCATTAACCGGTATTCGCCGTCGGCAGGGATGGTATATGCCAACACGGCATCGCGCTCGACTCCTTTCACATCATCAACCTGAGACAGCTGCTTCCCGGATGCATCGGTCAGCCGGATCAGCGGATCGAGCGGAAATCCGAGCGCCCACGACTCGGCGCGGAACTCGATCTTCTGCCCCTTGGTCGCCGTGAACTGATACCAATCCTCATCACGTTCTTCAGAAATGGCACCCGAGACTGTCATCGGCAGTTTGATCGGCTGCGGATGCGCCGCATCGTTGACGGCCGATTCGACGGTGACGGGATGCGGCACCGTCTTGATCAGCGCGGTGTTGCCCAAGTCTGGGTGAAACAGCGGCGCGAAATCAGCAGGGGCACTCGCTGCGGCGACGGTATAGAACCGTAGCGGCTGCGGAATATTCCAACCCCGCAATTCGATTTCCGTCGGATGCTGCTGCGACGCCGCCAACGGAAAGGCATGATCCACAAATGCCGCCGTGGTGAGCGTCAGTCTGTACACATAACTGGCACTAGCGGAGAACGAAATCGATTGATTGGGCGTCGCCGGGAATGCGAACGTGCGGACGAGGTAGGTCCCCTCGGCCGGTGCCGTGAACACGATCTGCGGGTCGAGGTGATACGTGTCGTGATTGAAGGCCAGCCGAAATCCGTCGGGCGAAATGACCTCCAGAATCGCATCCATAGGCGAGCCGAGCACTTCGTTGGCGGTCATCGATGCGACCAACGTCTGACCGGCGGACAGTTTGACGGCAAACGTGTCGACGTCGCCGCCGCCGTTGATGCGACCGTTGACGATGACGGCGGTCGTTTCCAAGGCCTGCGGCTCGCGGTAATCGTTATTCGGTTCCTTTTCGTTGATCTCCGGGAGCGTTCCCACGACAAATGGTCGCAGCGACGATGTCCCTTCGTCGTTGTAGGCCCGCAGCCAATACACGCCCGGCGCCGCGTCGTCGGCCACCGAGAATTTGAGTTTGCCTTTTTCGCCTTCCGGTTCGACGGTGACTCCGGGTCGATCCACCCAGACCGGCAGCGGCCAGGCGGTATATTTCCCGGCCGCTTCGACGGAGACCGTCGCACCCCGCTGTGCTCCGGCCGGATGCAGATAGTTGATCTCCGGCTTCGCTGCGTGGACTTGTACGCAGGCGGCAACGCAGACGCATATGGCCGTAAGAAATCGCTGTTGCCAATCACCCCAGCGCATGAAACACATCTTTCGTCAGAAACGGACTGCCGTTGCGGGCGCTGCAACTGTCAGTCTTTGAATAGGAATTCGGGCGTATTCAGCAAGGCCCACAACAAGTCTTCGATCGCTTTGCGACGATCGTTTTCGGTGAGCAGATCGACGCCGAATCGCAATTCCTCGTCGCTCGGCCGCCGCCCGTAGGCCAGCAGATAAAGCTCCAGGACGATCTCGTCCGGCGATTTTTCGGACGCAGCCAATTTCGCCACCCGCCCGTTGTCGCTGGTCACCTTGGCGTGCAGGCGAGGTGCGTTCATCAGGTGCAGCGTCTGTACGACCGTGGTATCGGGCGTCCGCTCGCAGGGCGGATCCTGGTTCGGGTCGGGCCGGCCAAAGGCATCCAAAAACAGCGAATCGACGCGGTGCGACCAGATTTGATTGGCCCGCGAACCGCTGGGCATCGCCGAGAACTCCTCCGGGATGTCGGTGATATCGCATACCGCATCCAGCAAGACCTCGGCCCGCAATCGTTGGCGATAGTAGCGCGAATAATTCCGCGTGTCGGCCACGTTCCGCTCGCCCGGCAGCGAACTCAAGCCGTAGACATACGACGTAGCGATACGGCGGATCAGATGTTTGATGTCGTAATCGTGTTCGCGAAAATCGTCGGCCAGGGCTTCCAGCAAGGCCGCGTTCGTGGGCGGATTGGTGCCCCGCAAGTCGTCGACCGGTTCGACGATGCCGCGGCCCATCATGTCGGCCCACACGCGGTTGGCCATTACCTGAGCGAAAAAGTGATTCTCATCCGACGTGATCCAGGCGGCCAACGCTTCGCGGGGATCGCTGTCGTCCTTAATTTCCGGCGCCTTTCCAAACAACGGCCGCGGCGACATCACCGCTCCCGTGAGCGGATGCGAAACCGAACCGCTGTCGGCGGCATAGATCATCTCCTCGCCCCCGGAAATGGGGGGCGAAAGTCCCGTCCCTTTGTGTCCCACCTTCGCGAAATAAGCCGCGAAACTATAAAAGTCGTCCTGTCCCCAGATCTCAAAGGGATGGTGATGGCATTTCGCGCATTCCAGCCGCACACCGAGAAACAACTGGCTGACGATCGTCGTCAACTCATCGGGCGACCGCCGGTCGCGAAACATCGTCACGGCGCCGTTGCGAAACGTCGTTCCCCGTGCGGTGAGCAACTCCCGCACGAATTCATCATACGGTTGGTTCTGGATGAACGCGTTGCGAATCCAGGCATCGTAGTTCATAACCGCTTTGATGCCGACGCGGTACGGATTCGGCCGCAACAGGTCGGCCCACTTGTTCGCCCAGTGGTTCGCATACTCCGGCCGCGTTAGCAAACGGTCCACAGCGGCTTCCCGTTTGTTGGGGGCATCATCGTTTAGAAATTCCAAAACCTCTTCCGGTGACGGAACGCGGCCAATGATATCCAGGTAGGCCCGCCGCAAGAACTTGGCGTCCTCCGCCGGCGGCGAGGGGGTGATGCCCAGCCGCTGCAGCTTGTTCCAGACGTGTTCGTCGATGAAGTTGTATCGGGGCAATTGGGCATAAAACGCTGGGGGGACCTCGCCTTCCAAGGGGATCATAATGTCGGCGATCGCGATCATGCCG
>CALFYU010000423.1 GCA_937952455.1 uncultured Planctomycetaceae bacterium | reverse complement strand
TCGGCAAGCAGTACAAGATGCACATCACCCCCAGCGAGCGCAAATGGTGGGGCGTGAGTCCCGGCGACAAAGTCGAGGTGTTCGACACCGATTGCGGGCGGATCGCGATTCAGGTTTGCTACGACATCGAGTTTCCCGAATTGACGCGGGTGGCGACTGCAAAAGGCGCGCGGTTGGTATTTGTGCCCTTCAATACCGATACGCGGCACGGCTATCTGCGGATCCGTCATTGCGCGTTGGCCCGCTGCGTGGAGAATCACATTTATGTGGCGATCGCCGGGTGCACGGGCAATCTGCCGTCGGTGGAGAACGCGGATATTCATTATTCCCAGTCGGGCATCTATACGCCGGCCGACGTCGAATTTGCCCGCGACGCGATTGCAGCCGAATGTAATCCGAACGTGGAAACGGTAATCATTCACGATCTGGACCTGGAACAGCTGCACCGGCATCGCGAAACGGGCACCGTCCAGAACTGGAACGACCGTCGGAAGGACCTGTACCGCGTGGTCTATCAAGAGGACGGCATGACGCGCGAGGTGTGAACAATCACCTGGAGCGACGCCCAGACGGAGAAATGGGGCTGTTGCGGCGCTGTTTCGGTTGGGCTAGGATGGAATTCTCCCATTTTCTGTGCGGAAAACGGGAGGCTGCTTGCCGGGTACGTCTCCGACCGGACAGAGTATGCGATGTCAGATTCGGCGGAGAGTTGGTCGTCCTACTACGAAAGGTGCGTCGCGACGCACCCTACATAGTGGACGACGCAGTTCGATGAGCATTCATGACGTCGGGCGTGCCGCACCTTTTACCGGGCCTTTTCGATGGCGATTGAACGCAAACCTGATCACCCTAAGAGCGAATTTCTGCGGGCGCGGAAGAAACAGCGTCTCGTGCGTCGCATCGTGACGAGTGTCATCGTTGCCGTCTTGTTGGCCGGCGCGGCAGTCTTTGTATTGAAGACGCGCACGAACCCGGCGGTTGAAGAGAGTGATGATGCGCCGAAAGTTGCCGATACAGAGAAGATCAACTGGACCAAGCCGGTGCATGATTGGCGGGCGGATGAATATGTGGGCAGCCAGACCTGTTCCGACTGTCATCCGGAAATCGCGGAGATGTATGCCGAGCACCCGATGGCGAACACGATGGAGCTGGTCGCGGATTCTGAGTTGGAGGAAATTTCCGACGGCGATTCGGTAGAATTCGAGGCGGTCGGGTGCCGCTACCGCGTGGAACGAGACGGCAACCGGTTGATTCATACTGAGTTTATGACCGACGCCGACGGCAACACGGTTTACGAACAACCGATGGAAGTACAGTATGCGGCGGGTTCGGCAACCAAGTCTTATCTCATCGACCGCGGCGGAAGTCTGACCGAGTCGCCCATCAGTTGGTATTCCGAAAAACAGAAATGGGACCTTTCGCCCGGGTATCATGACAATCCTCGCCAGCGTTTCAATCGGCGGGTGAGCGACGGCTGCGTACAATGTCATGCCGGTCGCGTGGCGCCGGCCGGCGAAGGGATGTCGGACCGCTTTGAGGAACCGCCGTTTCTGGAGATGCCAATCGGTTGCGAGCGGTGCCACGGCCCGGGCAAGCAGCACGTCGAAAAAATGGAATCGGGCGATTGGGATTCCGAGAATGCAACGGCTGAGGAGTTGGGGATCGTCAATCCCGCCCAGCTTGACCGGCACTTGGCGGACGCCGTCTGCTACCAATGCCACATGGACGGCAAGCGCCGCATCTTGCGCAAGGGCCGGTCATATCACGATTTTCAACCGGGCATGGCGACCGAAGACATCTGGACGGTGTTTGTTGAACACACGTTGTCCGAAACCGGCGAATCGCAGCCGTTCACCAGCCAGGTTCAGCAGATGCATTCCAGTGCCTGCTTTCGCGGAAGCGACGGCCAGATGCGGTGCACGAGTTGTCACGATCCGCACTTTGCTCCCCAAGGGGACGAAAAGGCTGCGTTTTATCGAGAACGATGCAACCGTTGTCATACGGAACATGGCTGCGCGGTGCCGCTGGAAGAACGGGAGCAGCCGCCGGCGCTCAACTCCTGTATTCACTGCCACATGCCGGTCGTCGGTTCGAGCGACATTCCACATACCTCGCAATCGGATCATCGCGTGTTGCGTGATCCGCACAACCAGCGGGACGTGCCGAATGCTTCTGGCAGCGGCAAACTGTGGTCGATTTATGACGACAGCGAGCAGCGTTTGCCGGAGTGGGAGTTGCAACGTGCCCGCGCGCTGGCGCTGTGTGATCAGGCGGTCGAAGAGTCGAATAAGCAACTGATTCTCGACGCCGTCGCGGCGCTAGAGGCGGTATTGGCGCGTGACGCAAATGACCTGGATGCTTGGCGCAAGCTAGGATATTTGTATGAGCTGACGCAGAATCACGCGAAGGCCAAGAGTGCGTTTGAATCTGCTCTGCGCATCGATCCGGAGGACGAAATGAGCCTCAAAAACCTGGGCTACGCGGCGTTTCGCACGCGCGCGGTCGACCTGGGACTTCGCAGCTATGAAGACTACATTGAGATCAAACCCTGGGACGCGACCATGTATGCCCCCTACGTGCGGATGCTGGCGGCCTCCGGGGACCTGCAAAAAGCAGCGGCGACCGCCGAGCGCGGGCTGGAGTTCGATCCAACGCAGCGGGAACTGCGCGACTTGGCGGCAAAGTTATACGACCGCCTCGGCAACCAGGAAAAGAGCCGGCAGCATCTCGACGCACTGCGCGAAATCAGCAGCCGGCTCGACCCCTGGGACCGCAAGCGTCGCGATCGGCTGCGGAGCGAAGCGCAACAAAATTCTCAGCCGTAGCAGCCGCCGTCGCTGCCTTTCAGCGAGACGGCCGCGTCGATGGTGTCCCGAAACGCCTAATCCAGATTGATGGTGACGGAGTCGAGTTTGCCGGCGAACTTGAAGGGCATCTCGTAGCCGTCCGCGACAGGAGTGCCGGTGTCGAAACCGATGTCGAGGGTCTCGTCGAGCGTCACGCGGTTGGGGATGCTCTTCTCGACGCGGCCCTCGCCGACCTGCTTGTCGTTGACGAACAATGTCACCGTGGCGCCGGCGAACGGTTTGTCGGCGTCGGTCTTGTAAACGGCTTTGAGCGTCACGTCTCCGGTCGGCACGTTATCCTTGGACTTGATCGTGTATTGATCGACACCGACGAGGTTGTAGTCGTAGACGAGTTTGCCGTCCAGAATATAGAACCCGTAACCGGCAAAACGACCCCCTTGCGTGAAGAGCATGCCGTCGGCCCCGCCATCGGGAATCTTGACCTTGGCGATGATACTGTGGCTGCGGTGCTTAAGGTCCGGTGCGGCCCCTTCCGGCAGGCGGAGCAGGTTCGGATAGGTGAAGCTCGTGCGGCCGGCCGTCAGGCTGGGACGGTTATCGACGTTGAGCCGTTCGGTCTTGCGATCGTCCAGCGGTAGGACGTTGTACTTGGACGCCTCGGCGAAAAATTGCTTGACCAGTTCGGCGAGTTTTTCGGGATGCTCCTTCACCAGATTGTTGGCCTGACTGAAGTCCTCGTCGATGTGGTACAGCTCCCACGGCATGTTCAGTAAATCACCCGGTTCATTTTCGCTGTACCACGGCACGCCGCGAATCGCGCTGGCCATCCAGCCGTTATGATAGATCCCCTGATTGCCGAGCATTTCGAAATACTGCGTCGTGCGGCGGTCGTTCGCGTCGGCATTGTCGAAGGTGTAGGCCATGCTGATGCCTTCGATCGGTTTTTGGGCGATGCCGTTAAATTGTGCGGGCGCTTCGACGCCGACGATCTCCAGAATCGTGGGAGCGATGTCGATCACGTGATGGAACTGATCGCGGATTTCGCCGCGGGCTTTGATGCCCTTGGGCCAGGAGATGGCCATCCCGTTGCGGGTGCCGCCGAAGTGGCTGGCGATTTGCTTGGTCCACTGAAACGGCGTGTCCATCGCCCAGGCCCAGGCAGCCGGGAAGTGGTTGTAATGTTTCTCGCTGCCGAGCGTGTCCAGCGAGGCGAGCTTCATTTCTAGCGGCTCGGGAATCGCGTTGAAGAAGGTCATTTCGTTCAGCAGACCGTTCAAGCCCCCTTCGGCGCTAGAGCCGTTGTCGCCGGCGATGTAGAGGATCAACGTGTTGTCCAATTCGCCCATCTCCTCGATTGCATCGACGACGCGGCCGACTTCGTGATCGGTGTGCGCCGTGAAGCCGGCGAAGACCTCCATCATCCGGGCATAGACCTTGCGTTCATTTTCGGGAAGGGAATCCCACGCGGGCAGCGAATCGGGACGCGGCGTCAGCTTGGTGTTTTGGGGAATGACGCCCAGTTTTTTCTGACGGGCGAAGGTCTGTTCGCGATAGGCATCCCAACCGTCGTCGAATTGGCCCTTGAACTTGGCGATCCACTGCTCGGGGACCTGGTGCGGGGCGTGCGTGGCGCCGGTGGAGAAATAGACGAAGAACGGCCGTTGCGGCGCGACTGCCTTGGAAGCCCGCATCATGCGAATGGCATGATCGGCAATATCGGTCGTGAAATGGTATGGCGAACCGTCCTCGTTGGTTTTGGGCGGTTCGATTCGTTTTTTGTTTTCGACCAGCGCGGGATGAAACTGGTCGGTGTCACCGCCGACGAAGCCGTAGAAGTAGTCAAACCCCAGCCCGTCCGCCCAACGATCGAAGGGGCCGACGATGCTTGTCTCCCAGTCCGGCACGTTGTGGTTTTTACCGAACCAGGCGTTGGCATAACCGTATTCGCGGAGTATCTCCGCAAACGTTGCCGCAGAGGCGGGGATGATGCCCGAATAGCCCGGGAACCCGGTCCCCGCTTCGCCGATCACACCCGTGCCGACGGAGTGGTGATTGCGCCCCGTGAGCAGCGCCGCTCGGGTCGGTGAGCAGAGCGCTGTTGTATGAAACCGCGTGTAACGCAGCCCGTTTTTGGCGACGCGGTCGAGCGTGGGTGTGGGAATGGCCCCGCCGAAGGTCCCCATCTGTCCGTATCCGCAATCGTCGATCAGGACGAGCAGAATATTCGGCGGGTCCTTCAGACCAAATGTCGCCGGGACCTTCAATTTCGGTTTGACGGCTTCGGAGTCTTTGTAGGTGAGACCGATCTTGCCCTTGAAACCTTCTTCCGGACGGGGGAGGACTTCTTGGGCGGTTGCTTTCGTTAAGCACGCAATCAAGACGGCCAACGCCAGTGTGCCCGACAGTGCCCTCAGCATGCGAAACCGTGTCATATTGTCACCTCATTTTGTGTGTGTCCTGGAGTCGTAGACGAACAACGGTTGTGGCGCTCGCTGCAATTAGTTGAGGTCGAACTCAACTTTTTCAATATTCCCCGTAAACTCGAAGTCACCCTGACTCTTGTAAGCAGGGTCGACCGGGGTGATGGAATCGCGGCCGACTTCAAAGGGCTCAAGTCCGTAACGGAACAGCGTCCGTGTCAGCTTGCCCTTGCCGGCCGGTTTTCCGTTCACAAACAATTCCACGGTTCCTCCTCCCTCTTTTGAGCCGTCGGGGGTGAATTGGGATTTGAGTGTGACGTTGCCCGTCGGCACATCAACCGTTCCAGGAATGTTGACATCCGCGATGTCGAAGCACGTATAGCGAAAGTGCGGCTTGCCGTCCTTGATATATAGCGACCAGCCGGCGGAAAAGGCTCCCACGCACGTGACCACCCCTTCGGCCCCTTTCTCCGGAATCTCAAGAGTGGCCGTGATGGTATGCGCGCGCGGAAACAACTGCGGCCCGACCGGATCGGGCATCGACACGTGATTACCATAGTAGGTCCAACTGGTGAGCGGTTTTCCCGACGTCCGCACTTTCGGGTCCATGCGTTCTGTGAAACGCGGGTCGAGTGGCAAGACATCATACTTCTGCGCTTCGGCGAGAAACAGGTCCTGCAATTCCTTCAGTTTGTCGGGATGCTGCTTTGCGAGATCGACCGCTTGAGAAAAATCTTCGTTGATGTTGTACAGTTCCCAAGGGGCCTTGAGGAATTCGCCGCCACGGCTGGCCGTATCCCATGGGGTGCCAAAGTGGGAACACGCCACCCAGCCGTCGTGATAGATGGCGCGGTTACAGAACATCTCGAAGTACTGCGTCTTTCGTTGATCCTCGGCGTCGGCATCGTCAAACGAGTAACGCATGCTGACCCCCTCAATCGGTTTCTGTTTGATGCCGTTGACGACCGACGGCTGGGGAATCTGACAAATGTCGAGGATGGTGGGGACGACATCGATCACGTGATGGAACTGGGTGCGTCGTTCTCCGTGGGCTTTGATGCCTTTGGGCCAGTAGACGACCATCGGGTTGCGCATTCCACCAAAGTGCGACGCCACCTGCTTGGTCCACTGGAAGGGGCTGTCCATCGCCCAGGCCCAGCCGACCGGCACGTGCGGTTCGCTGGTCGGTCCGCCGATTTCGTCGAGGCGGTTGATCGTGCTTTGCAGGCCGAGTTGGATTCCCAACAAGCTGGCGAGTTCACTAAACGTCCCCTCCAGTCCCCCCTCGGCGCTGGCGCCGTTGTCGCCCACGATGTAAAACACCAGCGTGTTGTCAAGTTCGCCGGATCTCTCCAAGGAATCGATCAATCGCCCGACATGAAAGTCCGTGTGCGCCATGTAGTCCGCATAGTTCTCCATCAGCCGCAGGTAAACTTTCTTCTCGTCCGCCGAACGGCTGTCCCAAGACGGAATCGATTCGGGGCGCGGCGTCAGTTTGGTCCCCTGGGGAATCACGCCCTTTGCCAATTGCCGCTGGTGAATGATTTCGCGTTCCTTGTCCCAACCGTGGTCGAATTTTCCCTTATGTTTGCCCTGCCAGTCTGGGGGAACGTGGTGCGGAGCGTGGACGGCTCCGGTGCTGAAATAGCAGAACCACGGTTTATCGCGGTCGGCGGCGCGCGTGTTGTTAATCCAAGCGATTGCCTCATCGGTCATATCTTCGGTGAGGTGATAACCCTCTTCGGGCGTTTTGGGCGGCGACACGAGTGTCGTGTTGCGGTAGAGCGTCGGATAGAATTGATGTGCTTCCCCTTGGTTGAAGCCGTAGAAATAATCGAAACCCAAACCCGTCGGCCAGCGATCGAACGGTCCGGCAGGGCTGATGTCGGGTTCGGGCGTGTTGTGCCACTTGCCGAACATCGACGTGGCGTAGCCGTTGTCGCGGAGCGTTTCAGAGATGAGCGCCGTGCTGCGGGGAATGATGCCCGTGTAACCGGGGAAGCCGGTTCCCATTTCGATGATCACGCCGGTGCCCACGCTGTGATGATTGCGGCCCGCCAGGAGTGCTGCCCGCGTGGGACTGCACAGGGCCGTGGTGTGAAACCGCGTGTATGTGAGCCCCTTATCGGCCAGTTTTTGCAGGTTGGGCGTTTCGACCGATCCACCGAAGGGGGAGCACATGCCAAACCCGACGTCGTCCAGCAAAATGAGCAGCACGTTGGGGCTGCCTTTCGGAGCTTCGACAGGCTGTGGATAATTTGGGGTCGAGTCTTCGTAAGTCCGGCCGATCTTGCCCTGAAACGCGGGATCTGGGATGGGCAACGAATCGCGGGCCGGTTTCTGGCCCATCGCCACCAAACCCGTCAGTAAGACACTCACCGCAACGACTGACAGCATTCTCAACGGACGAACATTCATCGATAAGCCCCTCTTGAAACAACATGCGCCGTGGAATTTGAGATGTGAGCTTGATTAAAACAAGCGGATTGGGTGAATTCAATCCGAATGCTTGTCATCAGCAGATGCTTATACAACGGTGGCTGCGCGTTTGAGGTCAAACAACAAGATTTGCTCAAAGCAAGGCGTGTTTGGCACCGACGATACAATTAGCTATTGCGTGACAAACCCGGTCGTCAAAAAGGGCGGGGCACGCTAAGATCAATTTCACAACCGGCACTTTCGAGTTGAGGCAGCGGGCGTTCCGAAACGGGAAGGATGTTTTGAGATGGCGGGGAGGGGACGGCGAAAACGAAACGGCAAATCGTTCGGAAATCCCGACCTGGCAAAACTGACGGACAGCGAACTGCTCGATTTGCGGTTTTGCGACCTCTCGCTACAGATCGAAGGGACACCGCTGGAAGAACGCCTCGATCGGCTGTATCGCGAACTCGAAGCGAAAAAGTTTGCCTTTCGCCCGCATTTCTGGTTGTCGGAAGAATGGTTCACGCCGGACGGGGTTCCGGGGTTTGCCATTCCCTTCTATCTGGCGGACAGCCGACTGATGCAGCTCGAAAAAAGTTTGATGTACGAGGTCGAGGGGGGCTCGCTGGAATGGTGCATGCGCATCCTGCGGCACGAAGCGGGGCATGCCATCGATAACGCTTACCGCCTGCGGCGGCGGAGTAATTATCGCAAGGTGTTCGGCAATGTTTCACAGACGTACCCCGAATCGTACAACCCGGTGCCCTATTCGCGCAGCTTCGTGGTGAATATCGACCGCTGGTACGCGCAGAGTCACCCGGTCGAGGACTTTGCGGAAACGTTTGCAGTCTGGCTGAAACCTCGGTCGCGGTGGCGGCGCGACTATGAGGGGTGGCCGGCGCTAAAGAAGCTCGAGTACGTCAATCAATTGATGAAAGAGATTCGCGGCCAACCGGCGCGGGTCCGCTCACGTCGTCACGAGGAGCCGCTAAGAACCAATCGCAAGACGTTGCGCGAACATTACGAGGAGAAGCGGTCGCACTACGAACTCGAGGATACTTATTCCTACGACCACGATCTGCGGCGGCTCTTCTCCGCTGAGCCGCAGCACGCCAAACATCCCGCGGCCGCGACTTTCTTGCGCCGCATCCGTCCCCGCCTGCGGAAGCAAGTTGCCGAATGGACGGGACACTATCAATATACGATCGATCAGGTTCTGGAGGAGATGATCGATCGGGCGCGGGAACTGAATCTGCGACTGGACCGCTCTGCGGACGAGGTGGAACGCGAAACGCTGATTGTGCTCACGATGCACACCATGAACTACATTCAGGATGAGGCGCACAAGATCTCGCTATGAGAAAACTCCGCATTGTCGCTTTGGTGCGCCACGGTCTCGTCCCGGCGGAAACGCTGGAGGGCTTTACCGACGACAATCTGCCCGAATGGAAAATGGAATTCGACGTCGTGACCACGCTCCGTGACTTAGGGCACGAGGTGCGCGTACTCGGCATGTTCGACGATCTAGGCCCTATTCGCGAGACAATTCTCGAATGGAAGCCGCACGTGGCATTCATGATGTTGGAAGAATTCCTGGGCGTCTCGGTCTATGACCAGGCGGTGGTCGGATATTTGGAACTGATGCAGCAGCCCTACACCGGCTGCAATCCGCGGGGGCTGTTGCTGACGCACGACAAAGCGCTCAGCAAAAAAATCCTGCAGTATCACCGCATTTCCACGCCGCGGTTCGTGGTGTTTCCGCGGAACCAAAAGGTGAAGCCGCATCGCCGGCTGCACTACCCGATCCTGGTCAAATCATCCATCGAAGATGCGTCATTCGGGATTTCGCAAGCATCGGTGGTGACGAACGAACGTGCGCTCATCGAGCGCGTGAACTTCGTGCATGAACGGACCGAGACGGATGCCATCGCGGAAGAGTATATCGACGGCCGCGAACTGTATGTCGGTGTGATCGGCAACGACCGCTTGCAGACGCTGCCGATCTGGGAGATGCTGTTTTCGCGGATGCCTGAGGACGTGGCCCGCATTGCCACGGCGCGGGTTAAGTGGAACCCGAAATACCAGACGAAACACGGCATCGACACCCGCGCCGCTCAGGATATCCCGGAGGAGCAGCGGAAAAACATCAGCCGGCTGTGCAAGCGGGTTTACCGCCGCCTTAACATGAGCGGCTACGGCCGCATCGATCTCCGTTTGCGTCCCGACGGCGAGGTGTTCGTCTTAGAAGCCAACGCCAATCCGAACCTCGAGTTCGGCGAAGACTTCGCTGAGTCGGCCGAGTCAGCGGGGATTTCCTACGAAAGCCTTATCCAGCGCATCGTCAATCTGGGGCTGCGTTACAACGCACCCTGGCGGGGGTAGACGGTTGATTTGCCAAAGTCAACTTGCCGAATACTCCAGCGCCACCTTGTTGTATCGTTCGGCGGAGCAGCGGGGTGCGGCTGGCGGCTGGTCCGCCAGTGAGCACGTAGGTTGAGTTACCCGGGCTTGGAGAATCTTGCGTAACACGGCACTGGCGGGCAAGCCGCCAGTGGCACCCAACGTGATAACCTGATGATTAAAGCGTTCTTCTTTGTATTTCCGTTGTATTAACGTATCGCTTTTGTACTAGGCCTCGGGTTGTCCGCCTGCAATTTGCAATGGCTTTGAGCGACCGAGTGTCGTCGCCGCTTAATGCACAGAAGCTTGCGACAACCTGCCACGACGCAAATCGAGCTGTTACCCGGCCGATTGCAGCGATCAGCAGAAGCCCGGCAATGCGATTACATCGCCTCGTCCGGCTTGAGATTGCGAATCGCCGACACTGGATCGTTCGCTGGGTCGGCCTGCGACGCGGCGATCGCAAGCTGCCACTCGGGACGCTCATCGTCGTCCGCTGCAATTGCAACGCTCTCGGATAGGAACGAAAACCGATTCACCACGTCGTAAAGCTCGTCCGTCATTTGACGATACTGCCGTTCCGACAGCCGCAGCGGCTTGAGCAGTGAAAAGTCGCCTTCGCGGCGATCGGTGGCGGCGACAACGCGCTTCACAACCGACGTCAGGAACGCTTCTGATAGGCGGGCGAGTGTGGTGCTACCCGGAGAGAATCCGATCGGCGGCGCGACGAGCACTTCGGCCTCGATCGACTTGCCGGAGCCGGTCACCCGTACCAATTCAACTTCGGCCAGTGCATCGAGATATCGCGTCGTCGACGCCGACGTCAAACGATGTTGCCTGGCAATCTGGGCGGGCGATTGGCCCGACTGCAGAGCGGTGAAGTACGTGAGCATCGGCGGACAACGGGTGAACAACTCATCCTGCCGTGCATCGAAGAACGTATGCTCCGGTTTTTGGGCGGCCGCCCGTTCGATGAGTTCAGCGAAGTCGATCTGCGCGATGCGACAGATATCGAGCAGGCGGTCCAGCGGAATGGTCGCTTTGTTAAGCGTGCGTTTGACAGTCAGCAGCGACACATCCAGCTCGGCCGCCAATACCGCATAGCTGATTCGGCGCTCCTTCAGCATCGATTTCAGCGCCGCAAGCAGGAGTTCGGGTTCGTGCATGGAAAGACAGAATATTGGGAAATCCACGGGGAGGCGTGGGGTTCATATGTTGACACCATTCCATGAGATGGTATCGTATTATGAAGCGGCCCGTCAAGAGAAACTGATGGCACCTTACTCGCTCAAGGAGAGTCCGATGACACTTTCGCCATTCCCCACGCTCTTTGCCAGCGGTGCGACCGTCGCTGGAAGTTTTCGGCCGATCTTCATTGTGACCGGCTGCTGTCTTCTGCTGTGTGTTGTTGCGGCAACTCTCACCATCTCTGCATCGCCCGCTGCCGGCGGGGAATTGGAAGACAAACTGGCCGAGATCTGCAAATCCAAGGATGTGCCGGGCATTTTTGCCGCGTCGATCGGTCCCGACGGCATCATCGAGTCGGCCACGACAGGCGTGCGCAAGCGCGGGACCGAGGATGCTATTACTCCCGCGGATCAGTTTGCGCTGGGGTCGAATAGCAAGGCGTTCACAGCGACGCTGGCCGCCGTGCTGGTCGACGATGGAGCAATTGACTGGTCATCGACAATTTCCGAAGTCTGGCCCGACCAGCCGGTCCACGGCGGTTTCAAGGATGTCACGCTCGAGCAACTACTCTCGCACACCGGAGGGCTTCACGGCGACCTGCCCAACGGTCCCGAATGGATCAGCTTCTTCACCGAGAGACTCAAACCGGAACAGCAGCGAGCGCGGATGTGTTATTTGTTGCTGACCAAGCCTCCCCAGGGGACGATAGGCAAATTCGACTACTCCAACCTGGGCTACGTCGTTGTGGCCGCCATGCTCGAGGAACGCGGCAAGAAGCCGTTTGAGCAACTTATGCAGGAACGAGTCTTCAAGCCGCTCGGCATGAACAATACCGAGTTCTATTCGGCCAAGAAGCTAAATCGCGCAAAAGACGCGTTGCTCTGGGGCCATGAGACAGATGGCGGCGACCCGATCAAACCGGGCACGCTAGGCTCGGAGAATCCGACCGTCTACGCCAGTTGCGGAACGATTCGCACGACGATCAGTGACTGGGCGAAGTTCATCGGTTGGCACCTCAATGAGACAGCCGCGCCCGTCCTCAAAAACGACAAAACGCTCCGGCACTTGCACGAGGGAGTCGCTGACCGCAAAGGCGGCGACGAGAAGTACGGCTTCGGCTGGATTCATTTTAAGTCGTCCTTCGGTCGCACACTCCAGCACGCCGGCAACAACACGAATCAATTCTCGCTTGTCTGGGTGATGCCCGAAGCGAAGCGGGCCACGATCGTTGCCACTAACACCGGCGAGAAACAAGCCTTCCCCGCTTGCGACGCCGCGACGGCAGAATTGATGAAGAGTCCGGCGTTTAAGAAATGATTCAGGTCCCGGATCTGCAATCGATTCCTAACGAACGTTTGACTCGAATCGGCAGCAGAAATCGCCGCTGGTGCACGCGAGGACTCCGGTCGCTCATGCTTCCCTAGCGACCGCCGCGCTCCGCTCGGCGACTAGGCGGTTGACCGCTTCATTGGCCGGTCGGATCTCGAAGATTGTCCCCATCTTCACGGCCGGGTGTTTCGACATCAGCGCGATCGCCTGCTGTAGGTCGCGCGCCTCCAGCAGCAGAATACCGCCCAGCATTTCCTTGGTCTCCGCAAACGGGCCATCGATCACTTCCACTTCGCCACTCTTTGTTCTTACTGTGACGGCATTGCGGGTGAACTCGAGCGCTTCTCCCCCCACGAAATGACCGCCGCGACGAAGTTCATCATCGTAGGCGAAGCACACGTCCATCATTCTCTGTGCGTCTTCCGGCGTCATCTGAGCAAACTTCTCCTCATCATGGAACCCTAGACAGACGAACTTCATGCCACTCCTCCTTTGATGATGATCTGCTCGGCACGGACTTGTGCCCAGCTCTTTTCCATTAGTCGAATGAGCTGGGCCAAAATCGACATCAGGGTGAGATTTTCACAAAAAGATTGGTGGCTTTGTAGCCGGAAGATTGCAGCTTTGTCCCCGCCAGTGTTGAAAGCCCGCGGCCAGTCGCTTTCGCAACCAACGACGGGGTTTGAAGTTAAGGATAATCGGGGCAACTGGACATGGTTAGAGTTTTGTCGCTTGCCACCATCGATTGGGACCCTACACGACTTCAACGTCTTACTGCCGCCAAATCATGAAGCGGCGTCTCGTCCCTTGATGCTCGACAACACCTGATATATTGACATTTCTCTATATAGACAATAATCTATATATATGGCTTCACTTGACCAAGCTTTCGCCGCACTTGCCGATCCAACCCGCCGTGGCATTGTCGTGCATTTGGCACGTGGCGAAGCGACGGTCTCTGAGCTAGTTGACCAATTCGATCTCAGTCAGCCGACAATTTCTTCGCACATCAAAGTTCTCGAATCGGCTGGAATTGTCTCGCGAAAGCAAGAAGCCCAAACCAGGCCGTGCAAGCTTGAACCTCAACAATTGGAGGTCGTCCACGATTGGCTGGTACAGGTGCATGATGTGTGGGAAGGAAACTACACGCGGCTTGATGGTCTTCTTGCCGAGTTGAAACGGGCACGAAAGGAAAGAAAGAAATGAACACGTCGGAAGTCAGCACACCGAACGACACATCCGTGTTGGTGAAACGCAGTTTCGATGCCCCAGTCAAGCTGGTTTGGCGTGCCTATGTAGAACCCGATCTCTTCGCGCGTTGGTGCACTGGACTCCCCGGTTGGTCGATGCCCGTCTGTGAAATGGATGTCCGCACGGGCGGGCGATACCGCTGGCGCTGGCGAAACAACGATGACGGCACTGAGTTTGGTTTCGTGGGCGAGTTCATGGAGGTCGTCACGGAATCAAGACTGGTTCACACCCAAATCTATGACCCCGGCAACTTGGGCGGTTCGATGGGCGAGAGCCAATCGATCATTACCGTGGAGTTTCAGGAATCAGACGGCATCACACATGTGAAGACGACGATTGCGTTTGCCTCCCAGGAAGACCGTGATGTTGCCCTCTCCACCGGGATGACCGACGGAATGGAGATAAGCTACAAGAAACTTGCTGAAATCGTCGGCGGATTTGTTTCGTAGTCCTTGCCCATCTCGGGCCGAAGAAGCTCATGCGACGACAGACTTCGAAGGAAGCGACGGAACAGCAGTATTACGCCCGTTCAGTTGCCCTTTGGCAACACGAAAGATTTGAGCCATTCGCGAGTTGTTGAGCGGAAAGAGGTTGCGAAACGGATGTGCGTGAATTAGTCGGGACGACAGGATTCGAACCTGCGACCCCCGGCTCCCAAAGCCGGTGCTCTAGCCAAGCTGAGCTACGTCCCGTGATTGTGCACGCCAGTCTAGGCGGCGCCGCTGTAAGCGTCAATCCTCTGATTGCGGGATTCAAATTCCTCTAAAACGCGGCGGCTGGGTGTGACTTGCAGCTCTTAAGCCAGAGCAAAATGCACGGACGGCGCCGCTCTGCTGGACGAGCCAGCCGTGGCACCCTGCGCTGCGGTCATGATCCAACTCCGTTGTCGCTGCGTTTCCCTGGGGGTGTGAGCCGCGCTGATCGCGCCGGAATTGCACTTGACCAGAATATATCATAGTGATATCATTATGGTATCGACTGCCCGCTCAATCCATTGAGGAGAACTCCGATGACTGAAGAACGAATCGTGCGGCCGAATACCGGCTGGATGCCATTGGCGATTTGTATTGCATTGATCATTGCGGGCTTTAGTTTTGTCATCATGGGAGCCGCTGAAGAAAAAGCCTTTCCCATTTTCGGTGGTGTCGCTTCGGCGGTGTGCGGCATCGTTGGCCTGTTCGGCTGCATGCCGGTTGCGCCCAACGAGTCGCGGGTGTTGCTGCTATTCGGCGTCTATAAAGGTTCGGTTGTCGAGTCGGGGTTTTATTGGGTGAATCCTTTCTTCTCGAAAAAGAAGGTTTCGCTCCGCGTACACAACTTTGAAACCGGAGCGGTCACCACGCCGGAGAAGAAGGACGAGCACGGTCGCGTGACGCAGAAAAAATCCCGCTCTGCGGGGCATCCCTCGAAGGTCAATGATCGTGACGGCAATCCGATCGAGATCTCGGCCATCGTCGTCTGGAAGGTTGTCAACACTGCCGAGGCGATGTTCGAGGTGGATGACTATGAGGATTTTGTGGCCATTCAAAGCGAAGCGGCGCTGCGGAATCTTGCCAGCCGGCATCCGTATGACAGCGAGGACCATGAGATATCCCTCCGCGGCAGCACAACGGAGATCAGCGACCAATTGCGGCACGACATACAAGAGCGGCTCGACAAAGCGGGCGTGAGGGTGATCGAAGCCCGCATCAGTCAGCTCGCCTACGCGCCGGAGATTGCGGCGGCTATGTTACAGCGCCAGCAAGCACAGGCGGTTGTGGCGGCCCGCACGAAGATCGTGGAAGGGGCGGTCGGCATGGTCGAGATGGCGCTGGATCATCTGGCCGCCGGCAAGATCGTGGAGTTGGACGACGAGCGCCGTGCGGCAATGGTTTCCAACCTGCTGGTGGTCCTGTGCAGCGACCGCCATACGCAACCGGTGGTGAATACGGGATCGCTTTATCACTAAGGCGGACAGACCGCCGCTGGGACGAAACGTGATTCAAATACGAAGCACGAAATACGAAATCCGAAACAAATAAAAATGTTCAAAATCGAAATGTTTCGGACATTTGAATTTTGAGTTTTGTATTTGTTTCGGATTTCGGAATTCGAATTTTTGCCGCACTCGTCTGTGTGCGGCCTATCCCAACCGCGGGAGTTGAGTTTGTGGCCAAACGGGATTCGTTTTTGTTGCGTGCCGATCCGAAAGTGTTGGAGGCGATCCGCCGCTGGGCGGATGACGACCTGCGCAGCATCAACGCCCAGATTGAATTCCTGCTTCGCAAGGCGCTCAAAGAAGCCGGGCGGCTCCCGGGGGACAAACCGTCGGCCGGCGGCGATCAGAAAGCCTAGTGCTTTGTCAGGTTTTGATTTTGGGGTAGAGGGACTTGAGTTTTGTTCTGG